>JAPLJA010000265.1 GCA_026388815.1 Pseudomonadota bacterium | reverse complement strand
CACCGCTTATGTCCTTACCACAGCAATCAAAGAAATTGGTGAATACGATCTCATTCAAGTAGGAAGACAAGCTGCCGACTGGAATTCTGGCCAAGTAGGTCCACTCATTGCTGAATTTCTTCAGATCCCATGTATTAGCGTTGCTCAGAGAGTAAGAGTAGAGGACGGGAAGGTTGTTGTGGAGAAGGTTAAGCGAAGCGGATATGAAATTTTAAGGGCGTCAATGCCAGCATTGATAACCGTAGGCAGCGAAATTGGGGATTTACGATATGCGTCAGTAAAACGTCTTAAAGATGCTCGGTACAAAACAGTGACAGTCTGGAATGGCACAGATCTCGAAATTGATCCATGTAAGTTGGAGGTAAGGAAGATTTACAGATTATTTTCCCCTCCATCCAGAGAAAGGCAGTGTTTTTTCATTGGAGGTCAATTTTCGCAGGAGAAAGGAGAAAATTTAGCCCTTAGATTACGACAAGATAAAGTGATATAAGAAACTCCTTCCCAGGAATCATGCTAACGGAGAAAGTTGGCCCCAGTGAAATGAAGGGTAACCCAAATTTACAGAAAATACGTTTGACAGATTATAGACATAGATTCGCATATAAAAAAACCAGGCTGTCCTAAAAGTCCAGTAGGAAGATAGTTCCTGTTACATGATTTTTAAAAGTAGACATTGGGGATGAGACAAATGGTAACTTCTTGTCCCGGATTTCTGCCCACTTTATACTCTTTCCCCTCGACCGTGATCGTTCCATCTTTTTTCACTCGCCTCGTATCATGTGGGGGTTGATTTATAGACATTATTTCAATCCTGTGATAAGAAAGAAGTGGTGAATAAGCCCTCCAAAAAGCAAGAATTTAAAAAAAGAGCAATATGGATTAAGTTATTCGAAGAAACAAGCAAAGCCGGGTTTGTTTGTCGACGATGTGGAATTTCAAGGCCTACTTTGCGGAAATGGTGGGGAAGGTATCAACAAGGAGAGATCCCAGAAGTTATCCAGCGAAAGCCGCAAGTCCGAAACCTCTCAAGTGTAGGCGATACCAAAGCGGCCCCAAAAGCGATATTTTGGGACAGGCCAGCGCCAGGATAAGGACGGACCACTGCCTTGAGTTTCCGGCATGAAGGCGAGCGGAAAGAGTCAAGTGTGAGACATATTCTGGAATCAAGACTACTTCGATTTATGCTTTTTAAGTAACCGATAGGACCTCCCTTCGAAGGTAATGAACCTCCCATTGAAACTGAGGCGATCAAGGATCGCGGATGCGGCTGCAGCGCTGAAGATAGAGCCCCATTCTTTTGGCGCGAGGTTGGTGGTAACGATAGTGGGGAGTATCTCATTTCTTTTGGATATGATCTGAAAGAGGGTGTCCGTATCCTCCTTTTTATGATACGTATAACCGAGCTCATCAATACAGAGCACCCTGACTTTTGAATAATAATCGATCCTGGAAACCGGGTTGAAAGCCTTCTGAATCCTTGACACGAGATCGAAGGCGGTAAGGCAGGCAGTTGGAAAACCCTGCAGAATCGCCTCATAGCAAATGGCGGAGGCTATATGAGATTTGCCAAGCCCCGTATCTCCGATGAGGACGAGGTTGAAGGCATTCTCTATCCAGGGCGAGTTGACGAATGTCAGGATATCATCCTTGCTGATTCCGGGATTGAAATGCCAGTCGAACTGGTCCATGGTTTTGACATGTTTTATTCCCGACAGACTCAGGAGTCTTTTGATCTTGTGCTGTCTTCTATATTCGATCTCCTTCTTGAGGAAATCGACGATGGTATCGCGTTGGCCTGAGGATATCTCCTCGGCAGGTGTCTTGCAGCCCAATTCCTTAAGCAGGGAGTCAAGGTTATTCATCATATTGCTCCAATCCTCTGGGTCTATAAGAGATATTCAAAAGATCTGCATTCTGAGGCAGAACTGTCTCGGCTTCGGTAGGTTCCATACGCAGATAAGACAGAAAAGTCCTCAGCCTGGGGGACTTCTTCTTGAGACACTCCGAAGCGACACTTAGAAGCATTCCCCTGCTGTGGCTTTTCATAAGCTTGAATATCTCATAAGCTGTTTTTTGAGGGTCCTCTCCGCATGCCTGATTCTTATCCAGGAAGTCCGATATCGACGGATGCAGGTCTTTTATAACGGCGTGTATGCGCTGCATCTTCGCCTTTACGGAGAGCTTGCAGTAACTCCGGTGGAGGGGATTGATCATCTGTGCTCGCCTCTGAAACGCTCTCGGATGAGAGGCTATCTGTTTATCAGTGTCATAAATCTTGACCGTATCGGTGGTTGAGTGAATGGACAGCGATTTTCCGACGAGATAATCAGGAACTGAATAGCAGTTCGTATCAAAGATCATCATGGCGGTCTTGGTGGTTTTAACCGGTGGATGGATAAAGACATTGTTCCACGGTTTTTCAGGAAGGGGCCTGAGTTTATCCTCCTTAAGAAGGTCCGCCGGTTTTTTCTCCGTGGCCCTGTGGATGGTATGGTTTTTATTGTCCACCCATTCATGAAGCGCATGATTGAGCGCCTTTAAGGAAGAATACTTCTCCATGGTATTCAAAAATGTCTCCCTTATAGTCCTGATCGCTCTTTCCACACGGCCCTTCTCGTTACCCGCTCCTGGATTGCACAGCCGTATCTCTATGCCGTAATGGCGGGCGAACTCTAAAAACCTCGGATTGTACTGGACCTCCGGCCTGCGTTTTAATACCACCGAGGTGAGATTGTCGTACCTCATGCCGTATGGAATGCCTTCCACGGCGGAGAAGGCCATCAGATGTCCCTCTATGAAAAACTCAAACGAACTGCGGGCAAAGACATGGACAAACAGATACCGTGAGTAACTCAGGATAAAGACGAAGCCGTAGAGTTTCCCTAACCGAGGATGATTGATAAAACACCAGTCTGCTTGTGCCTCTTCCCCGGGTAAAAAAGTGAGCGGATGATAGGCCTTCGGCACTTTTTTACGCAAGACCCTCGTATATTTCACCACGGCGGGGTAACTTATCTCTACCCCTCTCGCCCGTAACCACTGATGGACCTGCTGCGCCCTTAATGTCGGATGCTCCTTGAACCATCCCGTGATTATAGGACGGTATTCATCCAGTATGAAAACCCTCTTTTTTCTCTCCTGACAGTATCCTCGATATATGCGCGAGGCACGCTTTCGAGAAATCCCTGTCCGGTCTTGGATCTGATAAAAGCTCAGTCGCAGGACGTCCCGAAGATAGAGTATCGTCTGCCTTATCGTCTCTTGCATGGC
Source organism: Pseudomonadota bacterium (assembly GCA_026388815.1). Classification (GTDB taxonomy): domain Bacteria; phylum Desulfobacterota; class WTBG01; order JAPLJA01; family JAPLJA01; genus JAPLJA01. The sequence continues at coordinate 1,086 of JAPLJA010000265.1, read as the reverse complement.
TCCTCCCTTGCGTGATTGAGCGCTGAAACACTTAAACGCAGGATCTCCGTTACCGACCTGTCGGAATAAAAGCTTCGCCCTTGCCGGTCTCCTACAACCACCAGAAACAGATACAGGATCATCGATTCATGGCTTAACCGATGAAGATACCTGCCATGAAGGATCTGGTGGTCGATGATGGAGTAGCTCCGTGCCCATCGCATGGGTCAATCGTAGAATAGCCGGGTGAGTGGATCAATCTAATCTTGTATCTCGCACCGCCCTTTTCCCTCCGGCAACGTAGAAACCGCATCCACACTGCCTCACCAGCCTTATCTCGTCTTGTATCTCGTTTTTGAGCATTTTCTCCGGTATCACTAAAACCATTGTCCTTACTGGCTCTGCCAGGGGTATCTCGTCTTGTATCTCACGGACCTTTTTCCTCCAGAGTCGCTGATAATCGGGATGCTTCTTACGCCACTCCTTTACGTTCACGTACCGACCCTTGAAATAGTCCGGATTCGCCTCTACCCATTTCCTCTGGCTCTCCCGCTTACGCTTTGCCCTGCACTTCGCATCATTGCAACTCTTCTGGGTTTTCCTTGCCCGCGGATCAGGCCTATAAAACCGGCCACAGTAGACACACCTCTTCTGTCCTCTCTTTGTTGCTTCCATACGCTTATCTTGACAGATGAGGGGATTGCCAAACTTATGGGTGCGTGTATCAGGAAATTAAAAGAATTAAATACATCGAATGTGTGGCGGGAATTAAATGAAGAATAAAAGTGGGGCCTGAGCTTATCGTGATTAGGTCAGTTTTGGATATCGCCTACAGAGGGTAACGATTGCTCCCACGGAAGCAAAGTTCGTTGTCGAACTGAACAAAATCGGGCATGCCCATAGTCTTCCAGCACCGGATCAACCCATGGGCGACGGCCTGGTCGTCCTTGGTCCGTTGAGGGTGAAGAAAGAGGCGATGACTGTGAAGATCCATAATATTGAGGGAAAAGAATCGGCCGTCGTTCTTGATATAACGGGGACCCACCAGATCCGCCTGATGAATATTGTTGCATCCAAAGGGATCCCTGAAATAGGGGTAAGGCACCC
>JAPLJA010000180.1 GCA_026388815.1 Pseudomonadota bacterium | reverse complement strand
CATTGTGCAGGTATGCCTTTTCCCTTTCATATAATGCACCGTACATATTCTTCATATTCATGGTGACAGCGCACCAGGGATGAGTCTTCAACACAGGAACGCTGACGATGAAGCTCTGTTGAAGAACCGTGGAAATTCTTAGTCTTTTCAGTGAAAGAGGCCTGGGGACTTCGACCTCAACGGATGCCCCCTCGCTCAAGTTAACAACGTGAACATTAAACTGTTTCCCCAGTTCATACACCCGCAAGGATGTGAATACCTCATGGGCGTCATTGAAACTGCAATCAGCCTCACCAATGAAGATGGGGAGTGAGTAGGAAGAGAAAAACTCCAGGACGGCCTTCAACACTTCAATGCTGGTATGTGACCCCGGTTCACCAGGCACTCCTCCGCAGAGGTTTGGCTTTATGAGAATAGAGGGAAACTGCTTTACCGTTTTTTCCACGACCTCACCCAGGAGTTCGACGGCGGAATATACCGCTTTCCTGGTATCCTTATCCCTGACAATGCAGACCTTGTTATCAATCGCTTCCATCATCTTGCCTTATAGGGTTCGAGGATCATGAACTATAGGGTCATAGGGTCAAGGGTCGTAGGGTCGAGGATTAAATCCATTTTTTACTCCTTGGCTCTTTCTCCTTCGCCCATGCATTTACGCCCCTTCGCTCCTTCGACCCTGTTTTTAAGACCCTTGCTACTTGACCCTTCGACCCTGTCTTTACACCTTTTTCTCCACCGCCTCCACCTTCGATTCCATGGTGGACTCTTTATCGCGCCGGTCATCGAGTTTGATCACCGTATAGACCCGCTTCACTCCTTTCTGAAAGGGGGTCTCATGCATGCGCCTGATGACTGCCAGGAGCTCATCCAGACTGCCCTCGATCACGGTTCCCATAGGGGTCAACTGGAATTTCAGGCCGGATTTTTTCAGTTCCTGAATGGCACCAGCTACATACTCACTGACACCTGTTTTGCCAATCCCCAGCGGTACGATACTCACTTCTGCCATAGCCATACCTATCCCTCCTTTTTCATTAGCAGGCTGCTGAAAAACATCCATCTGCGTCGTTCCCCTCATCCTTCGTCGTTGCAACGTACGTTCAAGTACGCCTCACTCCTCAGGATTTCGGGCGCCTTGCATCTGGACATTTTTGATCAGCCTTACAAACAGTTTCTTTTTCAGAAAACTGTTATGGAATCACTGACGAGATTCTGCAATTCAGACAGTAGACTTCAGACTTTAGACCTGCCTTCGCCGAAGCGGCTACGCGCAGGCAGGCACCAGACTTCATTTACTCTCCTACAGCCTGATGTCTGAAGTCTATGGTCTAATGTCTGTATAATGGTCTATGGTCTAATGTCTGAATCACTGACGTCATTATACCACTCTGCAATTTTTTCACCCACAGCATCTTCCCGTCAGTGACAAAGGAAACAGCACCTTGCTGATCAATCCTGATTACTTCTACCCCCATTTCTTTGTAACGCTGAATGATACGGGAATGGGGAAGAAACCTTCCCAGCTTTCCGGTAAATACTGCAAACATCGGTCTCACTGCACGGATGAATTCTTCCGAACTGGAAGTCAGGCTGCCGTGGTGAGGCACTTTGATTACCGTACTCCTGAGATTCTTCCCGGTCTGGATGATGTCCGCTTCAGCCTCCTTCTGAATATCTCCGGTAAGGAAAAAGCTCACCTCTCCCAGGGTTATTCTGAGAGCCAGGGCATTGTTGTTCCCCACCCATGAGGACTGGGGCGGGGGATTGAGAAAATCTATCCGGACGCCGTTGACCGCAAGAGATGGCGTGGTGCGGTTTACCACCCGGGAATTCCCTTTCACCGAGCCAATGATCTGATGAAGTTTTTCGGCAAGCGGCGGTGAAACTTCGTCCCCGTTCCACCAGAAGACACCTGGTTTGAAATTCCTGGCGATAAACGGCAGTCCATTCAGGTGGTCAGGGTGAGGATGCGTCAGGACTACATAGTCGAGCTTTGTTATCTTCTTTTTCCAGAGGAAGGGGGCAATTGCCCTTTCTCCGATATCGATGTCTACGTCGCTGTGGAAACCCCCGCCATCAACGAGCATCTTTTTGCCGTAAGGGAACTCCACCAGCACAGCCTCTCCCTGTCCGCCGT
>JAPLJA010000128.1 GCA_026388815.1 Pseudomonadota bacterium | reverse complement strand
TGAATTTTTAAAATAGGACTTCACCCTCTTCCGGAGATTCTTTGCCTTCCCCACGTAGATAACGGTATCAGGTGATACCTTCATCAGGTAGACCCCGGGCTGGGGAGGAATACTCCTTAAACGGTCTTCGAGATGAACCATGGAATGTGTGTTAAACTCTGATACCATATGCTGGTAAATTAACACATCTTTCACTCCTGTATCAATAACAAACCCCTTCTCATTGGATACCAGCTATGGTAAATGAGTGAAAGGTGAAAAGCGACAGCTGATTGCTGACCGCTGAAAGCTGACGGCTGATAGCTACGAACTAAGGAGAAGGAATGGCCGACAAAAAGATGAAAGAGACCGCCTTGAAAGCCGTACATGAGGCTGGGAAGATACTGATGCACGGTCTCGGCAGGGTCTATGAGATCAATTATAAGCGGGAGATTGATTTGGTCACGGAGATTGACCGCCTTTCCGAGGAGCGGATCGTCACCACGATCAGAAATCAATATCCTGACCATGAGATCTTGGCAGAAGAAGGGGGGACAAGGAAAGGATCCTCTCCTTACCGCTGGATCATAGACCCTCTCGACGGCACGACCAACTATGCCCACGGCTATCCCTGCTTCTGTATCTCAATCGCCCTGGAAGAAGCCGGAGAAGTAATCTACGGTGTAGTGTATGACCCCACGAGGGAAGAGCTCTTTATCGGAGAAAAGGGTAAAGGTGCAAAACTCAACGGCAAACCCATCTCTGTCTCCAAAACGGAGAAACTCACCAACAGCCTCCTTTGCACGGGTTTCCCCTATGATATCCGGGAAGGCAGGGAGACAAACCTGAATCACTTCCAGAAGTTTATGATGAAGTCCCAGGCAGTGAGGAGGGACGGGGCTGCTGCCCTTGACCTCTGCTATGTGGCGGCTGGGAGGTTTGACGGTTACTGGGAACTGAAACTCTCTCCCTGGGATGTGGCTGCGGGAAGCCTCCTGGTGAAAGAAGCAGGGGGAACCGTAACCGACTTCGAAGGAAAACACTTCACCCTCTCTTCACCAAAGATCCTCGCCAGCAACGGCAGGATTCACCGCGAGATAGTTGAGGTATTGAGGGGTATGTGAAAGAGATCAAGAAACAGGACCAGATCCTGAGTTCACGTCTTATCTGGGTGGCAATATTTCTCCTGGCTCTTGCCGTCCGTTTGATTTACCTGCTTGAAATCAAAAATACCGACGCATTTACCTGCCCGATTGGCGACGGTTTCGTCTACAAACAATGGGCATTGGATATAGCCGCGGGAAACTGGCTCGGCACCGAAGTGTTCTATCAATCCCCGTTTTATCCTTATTTTCTGGCCCTGGTATTTGTCTTTCTGGGGGAGAATCTGGTTGTCATCCGCATCATTCAGATAGTGCTGAGTTCGCTCTCCTGTCTGCTCCTCGCCCTTGCCGGTGAGTCTTTCTTTTCCAGACGGGTCGGTGTTATAACCGGCCTGCTTGCAGCCTTTTATCCGGTGAGTATCTTCTTCGACGGCCTGGTTCAAAAGACAGCCTTTGACTTTTTCTTGTCAGCACTTCTGTTGTTCGCACTCGCCAAAGCACTTTCAAAATACCGCTGGCCTTTTTTTCTTCTGGCTGGATTTGCTGTCGGCCTGTTGACACTGAATCGCGAGAATGCCCTGATTTATGTACCGCTGACCATGGTGTGGACCTTACTTTTCTTCAGGCACTATTCGTTGCAATCGCGTTTGATGCGCATGGGTGTGTTCCTCATGGGGATTCTCTTGATTGTCTCTCCCGTCTGTTTCCGCAATTGGAACATGGGGGGAAATTTTTCAGTGACCTCCGGGTTCGGCTCCATGTTTTACCTCGGCAACAATCCCAATGCCACCGGTTTTTACACCCCGCTCAAGTGGGGCAGAGGTGATGCCTTCCTCGAACGCCAGGATGCGATTGAACTTGCCGAACAGAGCCTCAAGCGGAAACTGACTCCGGCTGAAGCTTCTTCCTTCTGGTCTGATCAGGCCTTCCGCTTTATTCGCGCTCATCCATTACCATGGCTGAAACTTACTGCGAGGAAGTGGCTTTTGATCTGGAATGCCGCAGAAACACCCGATACAGATGCCATAGAAGCCTATTTTGATTCTTCTCATCTCCTCAACATTCTCTATCGTTTCTTCCATTTCGGTGTGCTGGTCCCGCTGGCCTTGTTGGGCATGGTTGTATCGTGGAAAACGAGGGATCGTTCGTTCATTTTATATCTATTGCTGCTTGGCATGGCAGCTGCTGTTGCGCTATTTCTTGTCTTTGCCCGCTACCGGCTTGTCCTGGTTCCGTTTCTGGTTCTGTTCGCAGCGGTCTTCGTATCGGCTCTGATCGACTGGGGGAGAGAAGGAAGATACAAAAATATTCTCAGGTACGGGATTGCCCTGCTTCTGCTCTCAGTTCCTCTAAACTGGCCGATTTATCCTGCATCTGAAAATAACCACCGGGCACTCGCATACTACAATATCGCCGTTACCCGGGTAAAGACCGGGAATTTCGACCGGGCCGATGCCAATTTTCAAAAGGCACTGCAGTTACGGCCCAGCAGTGCTCTCTACCATGTCAATTACAGTTTTTTTCTCGCCGACCAGAGGCGATACACCGAAGCTGTCTCCCATATGCTCACTGCTCTCTCCATCAATCCAGCGCCTGCTGTTAAAAAACAGTGTAATGAGCTGGCAGCCATACTACTGCACCATCGGGAGATTGACGCTGCCTTGACCTGCTATACCGCACTGCTCAAACTGGAGCCTGACAATCCGGTATTGAACTTCAACGCCGGCTATGCCTTTTTCCTGAAGGGCGATCTGCTCGGGGCCGTCACCCTGTACCGGAAGGCATTACAGCTCAAACCTGACCTGAAGGAAGCACAGGTAGGGCTGGCGATGGCTCAGAACAAACAGAAAGCCCGCCCCTGATAAATCACATTTATACACAAAAAAGAAATCTCCCAAAAATCAGTAACCAGGGTTCTGAGTGCGAATTCAAGATTTTTTCGGAAAATAAGACCGAAGGCCGGTCCTCCGGTAGATCCTTTCCGAAGACGGACCAAACGTCTTTTTGCAGTGAAGCGAGATTTAGTATTGTCGAAAAAATGTTGCTGAGCAACGAGGAACCCTGTTGCGGATTTCCTCAGATTTCTGAAATCCCCCCTTGACAACCTGTTACACAAAAGTATAACATATGTACAACTTTTTAGACGGGCCTTGCCATGGAAAAGTTAACGAAAAAACAGGAAAGGGTATTCTCCTTTATCCGGGCACACCTGGAAAGGTTCGGGTATCCGCCTACGTTACGGGAGATCGTTTCCCACGTTAAGCTGTCCGGCCCTCACCATGCCAAGAAGTTCCTCGACATCCTGGAAAGGAAAGGCTACATCGAGAGGCTTGCGAAAAGTTCCCGGGCAATCAAACTCCTCAACCATCCCTCTTTCCGCTCCATCCCCATTGTGGGAAAGGTAAGGGCAGGAGCCCCCCTTCTCGCCGTCGAGAACATAGAAGGATTTCTGGCCCTGGACCAGAAGGTTGCCCGTTTCGAAAACTCCTTTCTCCTCCGGGTAGAAGGGAACAGCATGATCGATGCCCAGATAAAGGACGGGGACCTCGCCCTGGTCAAAGCCCAATCCACCGCAGAAAACGGGGAGATTGTGGTGGCACTCATTGGCGAAGAGGCTACGGTAAAGAGGTTCTTCAAAGACAGGGACTCGATCCGCCTTGAGCCGGCGAACCCCAGGGTAAAATCTATCGTGGTCAAAAAGGGAGAAGGAGAGGTCATCATCCTGGGCAAGGTGGTGGCCATCGTAAGGGACCTGGAAGGAAAAGTACGGAAAGGGTAAAGGATAGCAATCTTCGGGAGCAAGACGAAACTCAGGCCGGTCTGGTTTATCTGGAGAGGCAGAGAGTATCGCGTGCAGAAGGTGACCTACTGCTGGAACGAGAGCGAGGGGAAGGCACTGATCAGGCATTTCTCGGTTACCGACGGAGCCAACCTCTACGACCTCTCCTACCATACCGCTGAGATGAACTGGTACCTCGCTCAAGTGGAGGACGGGGCGTGAATCAATCTCCTTTCCGCCGGATCATGCACGTGGATATGAATTCTTTTTTTGCCTCGGTGGAACAGCAGTGCAACCCCCGCTTACGGGGGGAACCCATTGCCGTCATCGGCTCGAACAAGAGGACAATTATCACCACGGCATCGTATGAAGCCCGGGCCTTCGGGATAAAGACCGGCATGACCGTGCCTGAGGCGAAGAAACTCTGCCCTCACCTCATCCTGGTGACAGGGGATAATAAAAAATACACTGACACCTGTGCTCAGCTTGTCTCTCTCTATAAAAATTATTCACCGGCGGTGGAGGTCTTCTCCGTGGACGAAGCATTTCTCGATATCACCGGCTCAACCTGGCTCTTTGGAGGAGAAGAGAGGATGGCCCGCCTCATCAAAGAGGAGATCAGGGAAAGGCTGGGGCTAACCTGCTCCATCGGCATAGCACCCAACAAGCTCCTGGCCAAGCTGGCAAGTGATTGGCAGAAACCGGATGGGCTGGTGATCATCAGGGCAGAGGAGGTTACCACGCTCCTCGAAGACCTCCCGGCAAAGGAGCTCTGCGGCATAGGTCCCCACCTGGAGCAATCCCTGGCGGCGATGGATATAAAAACCTGCGGTGAGTTGGGGAGGACACCTTCTGCCCTGCTCAGGAAGAGATTCGGGGTCATCGGCGAGAAGCTCCATTTCATGGGCCTGGGCATAGATGACTCGCCGGTAATTCCCCTGGAGGAAGAAGAGGAAGTAAAGTCTGTAGGGCACAGCATGACACTCGAAAAGGATATATGGGACCGAAACCTCATCTCCCTCCATATTCTCCAGCTATCCGAAATGGTGGGAAGGAGGCTCCGAACCTACGGGTACCAGGGGAGGACCGTCGCCCTCACCATCCGCTACGCTGATTTCACCACCTTTACCAGGCAGCGCAGCCTGAAGGACTATATCGCTCATAGCACGGACATCTATCAGTCTGCCTTACGCAGCCTCTCTTCCATCAGGCTTGAACAGGCAGTGAGGCTCTTAGGTGTCAGCGTTTCCAATCTGTGTAAGAGGGCTGTACAACTTTGCCTGTTCGAGGAAGAAAAGAAGAAAGCGCTGGCAAGCCAGGCCATGGATGAGATCAACGGCAGGTATGGAGAGTTCACCATCACCTGGGGCACTCTCCTCCTGCGTTACCACCACTCAGGCGTCATCTCCCCGAGCTGGCGGCCGGAAGGGGTAAATAATAAGGGGTAAATAATAATTGACTTATTTTCCCAGAATGAAAGAATTACATAATGAGATAAACAGAGTGTGGTTAGGGAAATGATAAAAAAAGGTACATTCCAGAAGTTTGAAAAGGAGTTGTTGAAAAATGAAAGGGTGGATATCAAGAAAAATTTTCAGATCATGAATGCCCTTTACAAGGAAGCAGTCACTCTCGGGATATTCCCTCTGAAAGACCCTCTGGAGGGATTAGAAGTAAAAATAAAGATTGCCAAGGTGGTTAATAGTTTAAAAGATGAAAAATAAAAGTGGAAGAATTCAACAACGTCCCTTCATACACCTGAACCCGTCTCCGATTCTTCCTCGCTTAATTCCTAATCTCTGTTTTTATTCTGAATTCTGACTCCTGACTACTGTATTCTGATTTCTGTCTTTTTCCTCCCCACTCCGCATTCAAATTGAAAACACCAGACACCAGACCTTAGACACCAGACCTTTCCCCCTTTTTCTCACCTGCAGTCTGATGTCTGAAGTCTATAGTCTAAAGTCTGTAGTCCGCACTCCGCATTTGATATGGCTCCTGAATTCTGTATTTTCTTTTCCCTCTCACCTTCTGGATTCTGAATTCTGGCTCCTGAATTCTGCTTTTAGTATTTACTTTTCCCCCCGAATGCACTATTTAAAGGATTAAATTCCCTGGGATGAGCGGTGTTGGTAAAGAGAAAGTAATGTCAAAAGTCAAGACCAGGCACGATTTTGCCATATTATCAATGAATTCAGAGAGGATATAAAATATGACCCTGAAAGACAGATTTCACCTTAGTATTATCTGCATCATCGTTGCAGTTTCCAGTTTTCCCTCCGAATCTTTCAGTTTAAATGGTGCTGATGTGGCGGTTTATAACGATACATCATATCCTGAGGGAGGGGCATGGCGGGAAGGGATTGACGCCATCAAAGCAATGCTGGACTCCTATGGCTATCGCCACGAAGATATCACTCCGGACCAGATTAACAATACCGGTAATTTGCATTCTTTGTACAAGGTCATCATCATTGGAGGTGGATGGGCTGGGGGCTATAATGCATATATCAACCGATCTGGCTATGAAAATATCAGGCAGTTTGTTTCCAGCGGCGGCGGATACTTCGGTATCTGTGCCGGCAGTTACTTCGCTTCCGAGGTGGTGATGTGGAAGCCAAACTTCAGCACCCCTTTCGAGGTATACCATTACCCGCTGGGCATATTCCATGGAGTGGCGAGAGGGGCAGTGCTGTCGGTCAAGGCCTGGACTTCACCTACGGGCTGTGTGTCGGGAATAACTGAAGGTGGAGCTATGACAACCGTGAGAATTGATAGCTCTCTTGTCCCCGGGGTGCGTTCTGATGTGAGGATGCTTTACTATGGCGGTCCCGTTTTTATCCCATTCCCGGACCAGACAGGCGAGATCAGTGTAGTTGGAAGGTATGAAGTACCCCGGACACCAGCTGATGGGACTCCTGCAATGATCCTGTTCCAATATGGCGGTGGGAGAGTATTTCTTTCTTCACCTCATCCGGAAATTTCTTTTGATGAATGTACCCTCTACTACGACCCGGAAACATGGGAACTTATGAACAGCATCCTTTCCCTGCTCATGGAGTAAAAAGAAAGCTGGAGTGGAGATTTGTCCGGCGGTGAAAGGGCTTGACATACGGCAGGCCGCGCAAAGGAGAATAAGGGCTGTACCTATTATTAATGAGATGTTGTGGCACCTTTTGGTAATGCAATTTTCTTACTCATTCTCTTTTAATAGTGCTCTGGTGGATATGGAGGGAAAAAGACTAATAACGCTTGAGAGTGCAAAGGTTTTATGAAAAAAATATGCCTTGTAGCAATCTTATTGTGTCTCCTCTGCATCACTGAGAAAGCTTCGGGAGAGTTAAAGTATAACCCTTATGACCAAAGGTGGGAACAAGCACCTGCGGATTCCAGCCTTACATATAATCCGTATGAAAAGGAGTGGGAGTTTGAGGAGGAGTAAGGAGTCGCTCATTTCAATCTTATCATGCATTTGTGAGTTTCATGTATGAGAAAGAAAATATGATAAAGCAAGACCTGACCCTTGTTCCTCCTTGCTCGAAAAGGATATATGGGACCGAAACCTCATCTCCCTCCATATTCTCCAGCTATCCGAAATGGTGGGAAGGAGGCTCCGTACCTACGGGTACCAGGGGAGGACCGTCGCCCTCACTATCCACTATGCTGACTTTACTACCTTTACGAAACAGTGCACCCTGAAGGGCTATATCGCTCACACCACAGACATCTATCAGACCGCTCTCCGAATCCTCTCTTCCATCAGGCTTGAACAGGCAGTGAGGCTTTTAGGTGTCAGCGTTTCCAATCTGTGTAAGAGGGCTGTACAACTTTGCCTGTTCGAGGAAGGAAAGAAAAAGGGGCTGGCAACCCAGGCCATGGATGAGATCAACGGCAGGTACGGAGAGTTCACCATCACTTGGGGCACTCTCCTCCTGCGCTACCACCATGCCGGTGTTATCTCCCCGAGCTGGCGACCGGAGGGATAAAGTTTGATAGTATTTTTGCTTTGTGATACATTTTTTGCTATCTTACAAAGAGCGAGGCAGATTTGAAAAAGATTAAGTATTACCTGGATACAACCAGTCACATAGGATTGCGTGAGATCCATAAGATAATGGAAGAAATTTATGAGGAAGAAAAAGGGTTAAGTGCAGAGCAGAGGATAAAAAGACTGAGAGAAGAGTCTGACAAGTTTATGCGAGAGCGGGGCTTGAATTTAAAACGGGTCAAGCCGAAAGAGATAAAACACGTTATTGCATAATTGTCTTCCGTCCAAAGACCCTCTTGAGGGATTAGAGGTTGATATAAGAATAGCGAAGGTGGTTAATAGTGTTTAAAAAGTAAAACAGCAAAAAAACAAGACGTGACACCATTCTTGACATTTTCTTTTGAGAGGCCTCAATCCTGATGGGTGACTGGTGCAGTAAAGGCTGACACCGTAAAATGAAATTTCGGCACTGGTAAGGATGGAGGGGACTCGATTAAGCAGTACCTGTGAGAAAATGAAATTTTTCTTAGGGAGAAGCGTTTTTCTTGACAGGTGCTTTTTAATGGGTGACCCCTTGTTTCTTCTGGGAGTATTTGAATTGTTGATTACATGTTTTCAAACGAAGGTATAAAGTAAAAGTTATTTGGTATCTTCGGGAGGTCGGATGGAGAGGACACGGATAGAATCTACGCGGTGGATTGGCGTACTAGGTTTTTCTGTTGTTATGAAATCTTCTGCACCGGCAAAGATCGCCGCAGCAATGTGGAGAGCATCCATGGCGCCAAGTCCAAACTTGCATGCTTCTGCGTAGGCATCGGTGGTAATGTTTTCAGTAGAATCAGCCCAATAGGTGACGGCATCGAAAAATGTTTCATAAAATTCCACTTCGGTCTCACGTTTTCCATAAACCGCTTTGGGAAGTATTTCCAGCTTAATGAAGGGGCTTGATATAAACTCACGATCAGGATCATCAAGGATTCTCAATGCCTGGGCAGCCACGTCCGTTTTTCCGCGGGCTGCAGCTATAAGCACACCGGCGTCTAAAAAAGTTCTCCGGCGGCTCACTCAGTCTCACCCCGCCAAGATGCTATTTCCTGTTCGATCTCTTCCCAACTGAGCAGGCGTTCACCAGATGCAACTACGCGTTCACGAATGCTTAAAAGTTTCTGCCCAAGTGGTGTTCTTGGCTTGTAGGCAGTCAATTCCTGCCAAATAGATTCAGTCAGTTTTGCCAAGAAGTCTTTAAAACCATTTTCTGAAATATCTCCCTGTGTTATGTCAATTTTGGATGATAGTATTTTTTCTTTCTCGCTTATTTTAGACCCTGGAGACAAAAACCAAAAAGGGGACTTGCAAGAAGAATCTAAGATATCGTGTAGGATACCAAAGCCATCCAGACTTTTTTCTTTCACCAAATTTACTGTTGGCATTTTATCCTTTCCTCAATTTATTATAGAGACTTGGGTTTAATGACCCCACAAATGACTCATAAATTCTGTCATGAGCTATATTAAGCCAATTCTCAACTGCCGGCTGGTCGGAAATACCTTGTAATTCTAAAGAGGCAAAATCCAGATCCACCATGATTGCATTACCTTGATCCGTCTTATGTATCCCGGACTGATGAATAAGAATTCCTTTCGGCGAATCGTGGATAATTTCATATCTTTGATAGAATCCTGCCAATGGTCGATCCAAGGCACCCATAAGAGAAGGTGCAACACTAATAAAATTCTCTAAATCACATTTATCCTCAGGAAGTGAGATTTGATTAATATACCGTAACCCAATTCTTTGCAGATTACATTCACCACACAACATAATGTACTTCTCAAATATTTGAAGAATCAGCGCCCGAAAAGTTTCCCAATTGGGGTAAAGTCGAAGATAATTGACGGCCAAGAGGTTAGGGCCTACCTGAACCATTGCAGACCCATCCGACCTCTTCATCTGTATCCGGCCGGTTCCCTTTATCACCTGAGATGCTGGTGGCTTTCCAGGTCCTAACTGTACCTGCACCCCTACCTCTTCAACCTGGGAACGTTTGGGAAATTCCTTGCTTATCTGTTCATAGAGGCGTCCTGGAAACGTCCAATCCCAGGGGGTAGATGGCGCGAATCTAAACTCACAAAGCGCTTCAATTAAAGGCGGCGACGCTAATTTTTCACCCATCAACTGCTTAATCTAACGGGTTAAAGTCCCGTCCGGGGAATTGTCCGTACACCCCGGTAGCGCAAGGGAGCGGCGTCTGAGCAATCAGGGGTCGTAAGTTTCCAATGGGCAAAGCAGCAGGCCGCAACGCAAGTGAACCTGCATGTAGCCTCGGTAAACTTATAAGGAGATGCCGACCCAGTGGACACATGGGGAAGGCCGAAGTCACGGACGTGGAAAACGGAAGCAGTGGGGCTGTTGAAAAACCCTTATGAACTTCATTGCGAGAGACAGAGTCTCAAAGCAATCTCAGCCCGCCTGCGGCGGGTTATTTCTAACCTTTTTAGATTGCTTCGTCGTTTCACTCCTCGCAATGACGCTTTACTTAATGCGTTCTTATTAATATCCTCTATCAGCATTACCTCGCTACCAGTTTAATCTTTAACCGGCAGCCGACTGCTTCTGCGTATCGACGCAGAGTAGAAATGGATGGTGAATGCTTCTCTTTCCCGCCGCCACTTTCTATGCGCGCTACAGCGGGCGTTTTGTGCCCATACGTTTTGCAACCTGCTCCTGGGTGAGTCCTGCCCCCTTGCGGGCCTTGAGAAGCTCGTCAAGCAAGATAAATTTTTCAGAAAATAGGCTATAACCCCCAGCAGTCCCATGAAATTCTCTCTAACTTAAAGTATACCTGACTTTACTTTAAGTTCGATATAAAGCACAGGCAGCTTTCAGCAAATTCTGTGAAACTGTTTGCCCAGCACTATTGCTACAGCACATGTCCCTTCCATGCTATTGTCCAATACAACCCTGTCCCATTAATCCATAATGGCCTCATCTAAGCATAGAGATATAAAAAATCTCCTTGACATATCTTTCACTATTTAATACTCCATACACACCTACCTAAAAAGATTGTCAAACGGGAGAGGGGACTTTCAAAGGAGACAAAACACATGGAGAGATTTGCTGAATTTTGCATAAAGAGGCGAAACTTCGTACTCGGCATCATTCTCCTCATCACCCTTGTCTTTGGCTATGGAGTTGCCCGCCTGAAGGTTGAAACTGTATTCGATGACCTCCTCCCTCAGGGGCATGAATACATCAGGATCCATAATAAGTTCCGCCGCCTCTTTGGCGGGGCAAACCACATTACCATTCTTGTTCAGGTAAAAAAAGGAGACATCTTCAATAAAACGACCCTTGAAAAAATCAGATACATCTCTAATGAACTCTACAAGATCCCGGGAGTTGATCGGTTCAAGGTTCTCTCTATCGGGGTAACAAAGATGAAGAGGATCGTTATAGATGCGCAAGGGTTCCGGGTCCAGCCGGTCATGAAGGATATCCCTCAGACTGAAGAGGAGATGAAGGCCCTCAGGCTCTCTGTCTATGGGAATGAGATGTGTTACGGGCCGTTTGTCTCCTTCGACAGCAAGAAGGCGATGATCACCGCCGATTTCTTTGACGAGGAGATCGACTACAAGGTTGCCTTCAAAGAACTCCAGCGGATCCGGAAAGAGGCCGAGGATGAAAACAACCTCGTCTGTATTGCCGGAGAGCCCATGCACTATGGCTACGTGAGGGAGAGTGTACAAAGGGTTAATCTTATCCTGATTGGCACGGTTCTTATCATCCTGGGAATCCTCTACCTCTACTTCCGGTCGAAGCGAGGGGTGATTGTCCCGCTTGTGACCGCAGCGGTGAGCGGTGTCTGGGGACTGGGTTTCATGTCGTTCATGGGTTACAACCTTGACCCCCTCGTCCTGGTACTTCCCTTCCTGATCTCTCTCATGACCGCCCGGCACTCCATGCAGCTCTGCGCCCGCTTCCTCGAGGAGTACAGTAGAGGGAAGAGCACCGAGGCCTCATCCCAGATTATCATCTCATCCATGTTCATACCCGGTTTGACCTCGATTATCACCGACTGCCTGGGCATTGCCCTCGTAGCAGTTGCCCCAATTCCCATCCTCCAGAAAATTGCAGTCTCCTGTGCCTTCTGGTCGATTGCTACTACGGTACTCGCCTTGATCCTTACCCCCCTCATTCTGTCCTACATACCAGAATCAAAAAGACTCGCCTCAGAGTTAGTAGCAATCGAGGAGAAAAAGAAGAAGCTCTCGCTCATGGACAGATGGCTCCCCAGCCTCGGGAGCTGGATCGTAGGAAAGGGGAAGTATATTGTGGTGGCTATCAGTATCCTGATTACCATCTGGGGGGGTGTCTATTCCAAGAGGCTCCTCGTTGGGGATATGCTCCCCGGCTCCAACCTGCTCTGGCCTTTCCACCGGTACAATATTGATGGGTTCCGGATAAGCTTTGCCATGCCTGTTCTCTGCCCCCTGTACGTCTTAATTGAGGGGGACAAGAATGATGCAATCAACAGCGGTCCTGTCTTGCGGGAGATCTATCAATTTCAGAGGTTTGTTCGAAACGCCCTTATCGGAACAGGGCGGGTGATGTTCACCCAGTCCATTGTTTCCGTCTTCCCTGGGGCACAGTATATGGTAAAAGAGGGGAATCCAAACTGGTACTTCTTCCCCATAACTAATAAAGAAGCCCAATACAATCTTAACAGGGTGGCATATGGAGCAGAGCCAGGTGATATTGACCGGTACATTGATGCAGATTCGCAGTTCACGAACATTGTCATCTTCTGCCGCGATAAGACCGGTGAAACGATTAGATTAGTAATGGAAAAGGTCAAAGAGTTCATCAACACCCAATCCCATCTGGGGAAAAATGTAACGGTAACAACGGGGCTGGATCAGCAGGCACATGTTATTTATCGTCTGGCTGGCGGGGCAATCGGGGTTCAGGCAGCAGTGAATGAGGTAATCAATGACTCCCAGATATGGAACCTTGTCCTGGCACTGGGCGGCGTCTTCCTCTGCGTCATGATTCAGTACCGTTCCATTGCAGCCGGGTTGATTTTGACTGTTCCCCTTGCCATCTCAAATCTGGTCTGCTTTGCCCTGATGGGGATCTACCAGATCGGACTCACGGTCAGCACCTATCCTGTCTCTTCGATCGGGGTAGGATTGGGGGTAGATTACGGCATCTATTTCCTCTCCCGATTAGTTGAGGAGAAGAGGCTCACGGATGATCTTAATGAGGCTATCATTAACACGTTAAAGAGCAATGGTAAGTCCATTGTTGCTATTGCAACCACCCTGACCATTGGACTTATCTTCTGGCTCTTCTCCACCTTGAGATTCCAGGCATGGATGGGAGCACTGCTCGCTGTGCTCCTCTTCTTAAACATGCTCGGGGCTTTATTCCTGGTTCCCAGCTTAATAGCATTCTTCAAACCGGGATTTGTGACAAAGGTGAATAAGAGCGAAGCCCGCGCTTCGCGGTAGAATCTTACGGGCAAAGAGAGAAATCTCTGAAAACCAGGGATCCTCGTTGCTCAACAATATTTTTTCGACAATTCTACATCTCGCTTCACTGCAAAAAGACGTTTGGTCCGTCTTCGGAAAGGATTTACCGGAGGACCGGCCTTCGGTCTTATTTACCGAAAAAATTTTCAATTCGCACTCGGAACCCTAGTTTTCGACTGTTGCAGAGACCTCGTCTTAATCTCTCGAAAATTAATAAAGGAAACGCTCAGCAGATCCTGGGGAGCTGTTCGCCGAGGGGCATGTCGATGATTCGCGTCCCCCCCATGGCAGTAGCCATGATAACCCTTCCCCGGTGATCCGGGATCACCTCACCGATAATTTGTGCGTCCTTCCCGTACCTGTTCTTCCGCATCTCTTCAAGGACACGGAGTGCGTCACCTGGCGCGACAAACATGAGGAGCTTTCCCTCGTTGGCGACAGAGAGGGGATCTAAACCCAGTACCTCGCAAGCTGCTCTCACCTCTTCTTTCACCGGTATCGCTGCCTCGTTGATCCGGATCTGTCAAGGCGAAATAGAAATGTGGAACGAAGGAAAAAGAAACACTTGACACGGCTATCCTTTATGGAATATTATTCCGAAACCGGAATATCCGGATATGGACGAGAGGGATGCAGCGATGCACAAGAGTAAAAAGGGCATGAAAAAACTGGGCAACCTGAATGCACAGATGATCGTGGTAAGAGAATTCATGGATGAATTCTACAACAAAACGGTCTTCCAGGAAGAGGGGAATCTGAGCTCTGACCTCACCGCCTCTCAAATCAAGTCCCTCTTTGCCTTCAGGGAGGAGGGCAAGGCATACTCAATAGGAGAGTTGAGAACGAATGCCCGGGTCAAGAGATCGACCATCACAGATATGGTTGACCGGCTGGAAAGGGACGGTATTGCTGAACGGTTCAGAGACGATGGCGACCGAAGGGTAGTGAAGGTTCGCTTGACTGATAAAGGAAAAAAGATTCGCAGGGAATTTTACCAGAAACGGAGGAAAGAAATGGCGTCAATCTTTTCAAAATTAAAAGAGAACGAAAAGAGGCTGCTCCTCCACCATCTCAACGGGGCATATCAACTCCTGAAAAAGATTTGAGCCTTACGGTATTTGAGGGGGAGGATTCTATGCACATTACTGCACTGATCGGAGATTATACCTACAGCAAACCCTTTGCTGAGGTAGCTCAGGAACTGAAGAAGAAGTTCAAGGGAGAGGTTGAACTGACCTCCTACTTCTGCCTGCGCCATCAAACCTTCTCTCAGGAAAAGCTGAAGGCGATGGAGGAGAACATCAGTCGTTCAGAGATCGTCCTCCTCTGTATGGTCTTTGATGAGGCTATACTCAATATCATAAGGAAATACACCAACCAGGATAAAACCCTGCTCATCCTCTCTTCGCACGGCGAAGGGATGAAGATGGCCTGCCTCGGAAAGTTCTGCGTGGGGGCACTTATTGACACCTTTACCGATTCCAAGATTGCCAAGGTCTTCTCCCTGCTCCGGGGATTAACCGGCAGGAGTAGCAACAGGGAAGTGGGGAAGCTTCTCGCCCTGGCCGACAACATCCTCAAGGTTCTCCGGTTCGGAAAGTGGAAAGATGCATACAACTATGTTCAGGCCTGGAAATATTTCTACAATGGAGGGAAAGAGAACATCCTTAACCTCTTCCTCTCAATCCTCGCTGAATACTACCATTTCAACGTTACCTATAAGCCTCCCACCCCGATACCTGATATTTACATTGCTCATCCCCGGTCTGAGAAATTCTTCACCTCAGCAGAAGAGTACCTGAAGTGGTATGACCTGCCCAACTGGATGCCCACGGGGAATGGGAAAAAGAAGCCGCTCGTCGGGATCCTCTTCTATAACCAGCGCTATCAGAGCAAGGATACCGCTGACCTCGAGGCGGTGATCAATGCACTGGAGACAAGGGGCATCGGAGTCATGCCGGTGATCAGTATCGGCACAGATAAGATGAAGATGTTTCATGAATTTTTCATGACCGGTAACGGCCCCAGGATTGAAGCCATTATCAGCTTGCTCTACTTCAGGCTGGAAGGGGGTCCCCTGGGAGGAGACTATGAAGCCTTTGAAAAGCTCTGCAAGCAGATGAATATACCGCTCATCAACTATATTTATTCTGGATACTCCACGCAGGAAGAATGGCGAGACAACCAGGCAGGACTTTACCCCATGGAAACGACGATGGCCATTGTCCTCCCGGAACTGGATGGGCAGATCGAAGGAATAATAGTGGCAGCACACCAGGACCTTTCCAAAGGGAATGATTCGGTTCGGGTTGTTACACCCATTGAAGAACGGGTTGAAAAGGCAGTTACCCGCACTTTTAACTGGCTCAAGTTGAAGTACAAACCGAACAAGGATAAGAAGGTTGCCTTTGTGCTGTTTAACTATCCGCCAGGCAAAGATACCATTGGCAGTGCCGGCAACCTCGACACCTTCGAGAGTCTCATACGGCTCCTCGATAGGATGAGGGAAGAGGGATACACGGTATCAGGGTATCCGAGAACCAGGCATGAATTCATCAGGCTCGTTACGAAGAAAAATGTGGTCAACCAGAGCAACTGGACCTCTGTGGCAAAGGTGAAGGCAAATTCTTTCAAGATTCCACTTGCACAGTACCGGGAGTGGTTTTCTGAACTGCCTCCTTCCTGCAAAAAAGGAATGATTGAGACCTGGGGAGAACCTCCCGGTTCTCTCATGGCAGATGAAGAAAATATCTATGTTCCGGGGATGCAGTTCGGAAATATTTTCATCGGTTTTCAGCCTGCCCGGGGAATCCACGCTGACCCCAGCAAGACCTACCATGATTCAGCCCTTGTCCCCCACCACCAGTATCTTGCCTTCTATCGCTGGATTGAAGAGGTGTTTCAGGCAGATGTCCTTGTTCACTTTGGCACCCATGGTACACTCGAATTCCTTCCCGGAAAACAGGTTGCCTTATCCGGGCTCTGTTTCCCTGATATCTTTATCGGGAACCTCCCCCACCTCTACATTTATACCTGCAGTAACCCTTCTGAGGCGATGATTGCCAAGAGGAGGACCTATGCCGCCCTAATAAGCTACATGACACCGCCCATGATCGTCTCTGACCTGTACGGGAAGTTTGCAGAACTCGAAACAGATATTCATAACTACTACCTCTTCAAGGATCAGAGTCAGGCGAGGGCGCAGGCCCTGAAGGAGACGATCCTCGAAAAGGCAAAGGAAAATAATCTCGTGGACATTGAAGCAGAAGATGTGGATATCAGCAGTCTCTACAATAATCTGAACGAGATGAAGGGGTCTATGATGACCAAGGGGGTTCACGTCATGGGAAGACCTCTGGCCGGTGATGAACTGGTGGATTATGTCCTTGGTATTGTCCGTTTTGACCGGGGTGAAATCTCTTCTTTGCAACGGTCTCTCTGCTCCGGCTATGAACTTGACTGGGATGAAGTCAGACAGAATCCCTCACGGATCATGAAGGGCGGAAAGGTGATGGGGGTTCTGGGTGATGAGATCAATGCCCAGGCCAGGACACTCCTTTCCGATATGCTCAAGGATAAAAAGGATCTCAAAAAGGCAATAAAGAAGCAGGTTACCCAGAAGCTGTCCAAGGAAGACTCCAAGAGATTAATTGAGACCCTTGAATTTGCTGAAGGGCTGGCGAGGAGCCTGGGGAAGAACCAGGAGATTGACCGGATGATCAAGGCGCTCAATGTCGAATTCATTCCTCCGGGCATGGGGGGCGATCCCATCCGCAGCCCGAGCGTCATTCCTTCAGGGAGGAACACCTACCAGTTCGATCCTGACCTGATCCCCACCCCCTTAGCCTGTGAAAGAGGGGCAATCATTGCCAACCAGGTGATTGAAAATTATCAGAAGGAAAATGAGGGAAAGTTCCCGGAAACCGTTGCAGTGATCCTCTGGGGATTTGAAACGATGAAGACCCAGGGCGAAACAGTGGGGGAGATTTTTCAACTCATCGGTGTACGTCCCAAACGGACGGGTCTTGGAAATTTTGCAGGGGTGGAACCGATTCCCCTGGAGGAGCTGAAGAGACCCCGTCTGGATTGCGCGGTGGAGATCTGCGGTATCTTCCGGGATACCTTTCCCGTACTGCTCCGGTTTATCGACCGGGCATTTCGTATGATTGCAGCCCTCGATGAGCCGGAACATATGAACTTCGTGCGGAAACACTCTCTCACTATCCAGAAGGCCCTTGAGAAGGAAGGAATGCCCAGGGATCAGGCAGAATCGCTTTCCCGGGCAAGGATCTTCGGACCGGGTGCCTCAGAATACGGGACGAATGTTACTGATCTCATCGAGACCTCGGAGTGGGAGAAAGACGATCAGATCGGCGACCTCCATATCAACAAGATGGCCCACGTGTATGGTGAGGTCTACCATGCCTATGCGAGCGAAACCACCTTCCGGGAAGTCTTGGATACCGTGGATGTTGTTTCCCAGGTCAGGAACAGCGAGGAGTATGGTGTCGCAGATCTGGATCACTACTACGAGTTCTTAGGAGGCCTCTCCAAATCAGTTGAGGTGGTACAAAAATCACGGCCAGCTGATAAAAGGAAGAAGAGCGGGAAACCTCTCATCCTGGTTGCTGATTCCACCAGGGATAAGATTAAAACCATGGATATCAAGAGGACCATAGACTATGAAGTCCGCACCAAGATCCTCAATCCTGAGTGGATGAAGGGTCAGATGGAGAGCGGGTACCGGGGGGTGAAGAACCTGGGCAAGCGGGTGGAAAACCTCCTGGGCTGGCAGGCTACTGCCGGTTCAGTTGATAACTGGGT
Source organism: Pseudomonadota bacterium (assembly GCA_026388815.1). Classification (GTDB taxonomy): domain Bacteria; phylum Desulfobacterota; class WTBG01; order JAPLJA01; family JAPLJA01; genus JAPLJA01. The sequence goes on along the minus strand of JAPLJA010000128.1, from coordinate 314 downwards.
GTGGAGCGACGTTGCAGAGAAGTACATGTTTGACGATGCCGTGCGCAAGCAGATGATGAAGGAGAACATCTGGGCGGTGGAGGGTCAGCTCAAGCGGCTCATTGAGGCATACCAGAGAGGGATGTGGGATGCAACCGATGAGGAGATCGAGAGGTTGAAGCAGATCTACCTGGAGATAGAATCAGAGATAGAGGAACAGGAGGAATAAATGGTGAACGCTACTGTCAGAAGCACCCTGAGCGAGAGATATGAAGGGAGGATCAATTATCCCTTCACTGCCATTGTAGGACAGGAGAAGATGAAGCTTGCCCTCC
>JAPLJA010000061.1 GCA_026388815.1 Pseudomonadota bacterium | reverse complement strand
GTGCTGTTGCAGCATAGATGGTAGCGGGGTCTCCTCCGAGGGCTACCGCCACTTCCATCCTCTTTCCCATCTCCTGGTGGAGCCTGAAATTTCGCGCACCGTCGTGATGGGAATGCCAGTGCATCCCGGCTGTCTTTTCGTCAAAGATCTGCATCCGGTACATCCCAACATTCTGGACCATCGTCTGTGGGTCCTTCGTGATGACCAGGGGTAAGGTAATGTATCTTCCTCCATCTTCCGGCCAGCATTTGAGAATCGGCAGTGAAGAGAAATCGGGTTCTTCAATGATCTCCTGAACCGGGGCAGAATTAACCTTTGTCGGCTGGAAGTCAGAGATCTCTTTGAGCCTGAAGAGGAGACCGATCTTCTCAAAGAAGGTGGAAGGAGGGGCGGATGGGATGAACCTGTTCAGTTTATCCGGCAGGTCATGCAAATCCTCTACGCCCAGAGCCCAGGCAGCCCTCTGAAAGCTCCCGAAAAGATTGATGACGAGAGGGAACTGTGAACCCTTTACGCTCTCAAAGAAAAGAGCAGGCCCTGATTGTTTGATCATACGGTCAGCGATTTCGGTTATCTCAAGTTCAGGGTCAACCGGTACCCTGACCGCTTTCAGTTCTCTCTTCTCCTTAAGAAAGGTAATAAACTGTCGCAGGTCTTTAAAGTTCAATCCTTATCCTCCTTCAGAGATCTCATAAAACTAACTAAAAATAGAGTAAATCGCCAGGTATTGTCAACGGGAAAAACCAAAAAATCATACTTTAAAATCATTTAGGTCTAAAAATATCTTGCTTATCTGCATAAAAACTGGTATATAAAAGACTCAAAAAAGTCCTTAAGATCCCCTTGATAATTGGAAGTGAAAAAAATTTTTAGAGGGGAATCTCACAAACCTTCAGTCGTGAAAAGGAGGTAATGAATGTTCAAAGTAGGAGAAATGGCTGTCTACCCCGCTCATGGAGTAGGCGTCATTGAATCCATTGAGAGCAGAGAGATTTCTGGAAATAAGAAAAACTTCTATATCATGCGGATCTTGAGCAATGGTATGACCATCATGGTCCCGACTGATAACGCTAAATCAGTGGGGTTGAGAGAAGTAATCCCTTTCAAAGAAATTCACAAGGTGTATAAAATCCTGAGAGAACGGGATGTAGAGGTCGACAATCAGGCCTGGAATCGGAGATATCGGGAGTACATGGAGAAGATCAAAACCGGTTCGGTCTTTGAGATCGCCACCGTGCTCAGAGATCTCTATCTCCTCAAGTCAGAGAAGGATCTCTCCTTTGGAGAAAGGAGGATGCTGGATACCGCCCGCAATCTCCTGATCAAGGAGCTCTCCGTCGCCAAAAAGAGTCCTGAAGAGCATATCGAAAACGATCTCAGGGCCATCTTTAGCGTTAATTATTGATCAACCAGGCAAGACAAAAAGCAGCATGGAGCGATGAGCAAAGAGTAAAAAAGCACTCCGTGTTCTTTGCTTCATGTTCAATACTCATTGAATCCTTAAACCCTGCTTAGGAACAAGCCGGGGAAAAAACTGTATTGATAGGAAAGGAGGTGAATCATCTATGATGCGAATTGTCCAGTATGTGTTAATCCTCTCTTTCACTGCGGGTGGGTATTTTATTGCTTTTACCATCTTAAAGGAGAATTCTGGTCTTGCTTCTCTTGGTGCTGCTTTAGGACTTTCTCTTTCCATCCTTTTTATTTTGCTGGAAGAAAGGATTAAAAAATCCCCGTTACGGATCATCCTCGGTGGAGCAATAGGATCATTGATCGGGTTAGCCCTTGCTAATCTCTTCTCCTATGCCTTCCTGTTCAGGCACACTGAGATATCCACCGTTGATCTCTCAGTCTATCTCCTCATCAATCTTGCCCTCGGATACCTCGGGCTGGGCATAGGGATGAAAAAGGGGGAAGAGTATCTCCCCGGCGGTGCTCTCCAGCACGTTAAGTCAACCGCTATGGGTGAAAATCCCAAGATCCTGGACACGAGTGTAATCATTGACGGCAGGATTGCTGATATCTGTGAAACCGGATTCATTGAAGGCGCTATCGTGATCCCTCAGTTTATCCTCCAGGAGCTCATGCACATTGCCGACTCCCCGGACCCTCTGAGAAGAACCAGAGGTAGAAGGGGACTGGATGTCCTGAACAAGATCCAGAAACAGGTCAATCTTCAGGTAAAGATCGTGGACCAGGACTTTCCTCAGATCAGAGAGGTGGATAGCAAGCTCGTGGCATTGGGGAAAAAGCTGGGAGGAACCATTATCACCAACGATTTCAATCTGAACAAGGTGGCAGAGCTCCAGGGTGTGCCTGTCCTGAACATCAATCAGCTCGCCACAGCCCTGAAACCGACTGTCCTGCCAGGTGAAATCATGAATGTCCTCATCCAGAGAGAAGGAAAAGAGGCAGGGCAGGGAGTAGCGTATCTTGATGACGGGACGATGGTGGTGGTGGATAACGGGAAGAGGTGCCTGGGGAAAACCATCGATGTCTCGGTTACCAGTGTCCTTCAGACCACAGCAGGCCGGATGATTTTTACTGTGCTCAAGGAAGATGCCCAGGAGGGAAAATACCAGTCCCCACCTGCCAGCAGCGTCGCCAACTGATCACCTGATTTCTCTGAAGGTGCATGAAGACTGTTGCCATTATCCCATCTGCCGGAAAAGGAAAAAGGATGAAGAAGGAGGTAAGCAAACCTTACCTCCTTCTTGCTGATAAACCCATCCTTGCCCACACCCTTTCTCCCTTTGAAGAATCCCCTCTGGTCCACGAGGTTATCGTCACCGTATCTCCGGGAGAGATAGAATACTGCCGGCGGGAAGTGATCGAAGCCTTCAACCTCACCAAGGTGAACTGGGTTCTTGCCGGGGGAAAAGAGAGGCAGGATTCTATCTGGGAAGGGCTGAAAAAGGTACCCTCGGATTGCGGGATTATTATCATCCACGACGGGGCAAGACCGCTGGTAACGAGGAGGCTTATCGAATCATCCATCGAGGCTGCTCAGAGATATGGAGCAGTAGTAACTGCTATTCCTCTGAAAGACACGGTGAAGCTGGTCTCGAGAGAACGTGAGGTTATTGAAACTCCCGTGCGACATACGCTCATGACCATCCAGACCCCTCAGGCATTCCGGTTTGATGTGATCAGGAAGGCTTATGAAAAGGCTTACCGAGATGGCTTTTACGGAACAGACGACTCCTCTCTGGTGGAGAGAATAGGCATAAAGGTAAGGGTTATTCCTGGCACGTATGAAAATCTCAAGATAACCACACCTGAAGACCTCATCCTCGCCGAGGCGTTGCTTGAGCGAAGGAAGAACGAAGGGTAAGGATATTTCAACCAGAGATTGCTTCGCTCTGCTCGCAATGACTGAGAGCATCATTCCCCGTTTCCGTCATTGCGAGGAGTCCGCCTTCGGCGGATGACGAAGCAATCTTTACCGCAAGCGGAGTAAAGATATGACCATAGGTTTTGGTTTTGACGTGCATCCACTCGTGAAACAGAGGAAGCTCATCCTGGGAGGCGTGGAGATCCCCTTTGCCAAGGGGCTGAAAGGGCACTCCGATGCCGATGTCTTACTCCATGCCATCGGTGACGCCATCCTCGGCGCACTCGGGGAAGGCGACCTGGGAAGGCATTTCCCTGGCACTGACCCGCGGTATAAGGATATCTCGAGCCTCATCCTTCTCAGGGAGATCCATAAGCGTGCTCAGAAGAAGGGCTATAAAGTAAAACATCTCGACTCCACGATTGTTGCTGAAAAACCGAAATTGATGGAATATATTCATGAAATGAAAATAAAGATTGCTGCAATCCTTGAAGTGAAGAATGATCGGATCAACGTGAAGGCAACAACCACTGAAGGCCTCGGTTTTACCGGCCGGGGTGAAGGGATTGCTGCCTATGCCGTAGTCCTGCTGGAAAAGAGGCGAAGATGAGTGAAGTGAGAGTCCGCTTTGCCCCCAGTCCAACCGGTTATCTCCACATCGGGAATGTCCGGACTGCGCTCTTCAACTTCCTCTTTGCCCGGCATCATGGCGGGAAGTTCATCCTCCGGAT
>JAPLJA010000198.1 GCA_026388815.1 Pseudomonadota bacterium | reverse complement strand
ACCGGATTATGCGATTGCATACTATAATCTCGGCAACGCATATAACCACAGCAATCTCTGCGATAAGGCGATCACAGTATATCAACAGTCAATCAGGCTCAATCCGGATAATATCAGGGCGTACAATAACCTGGGGGTTGCCTATAAAAACTGCAAGCTTTACGAAAAAGCCTTCGAGATATACACAAAAGTCCTGGAAAGGGAACCTGACAACCAGAGTGCCGCCACCAACATGGGAGCATTGTTGAATAGCCTGCATCGCTATGAAATGGCTCTTCGCTACTGTGAGAAGGCAGTGGCCTTGAATCCCAAGAGTGTAGAGGCATTGCAGAACCTGGGGGTGACCTTGAGCGGTTTAGGGCTGTATGAACGGGCGCGCTCGGTTTTGCAATCGGCCCTTTCATTAAATCCGAACAACGCCAATATCCATGTGAACCTCGGCTCCCTGCACCGGAGGATGGGCAACGATAAGAAGGCAGCAGATGAATATAGGCTTGCCCTGCAACTGAGCCCCCAGAGCGCAGAAGCACTGAATAACCTGGGGGTCATTTATAATGCTCAAGGCCTCTATGATCAGGCGATAGATGCATACCGGAAGGCATTGAACCACAGCCCCCGTGATGCCAGGATCTACTGTAATCTGGGTGCGGTGTATGCGGAAAGAGGTGACTACAGGCAGGCCATTACTCTGTACTTGGATGCCCTCAAAATGGATCCCAGGTACAGTAAGGCTTACGGTAACCTGGGTGCTGCCTACAACAACTTGAAGATGTATGATGATGCAATTACCTGTTATAAATCTGGTCTGAAACAGGCAGGAGATGATCCTGAAATACATTTCAACCTGGGGATTGTCTACAGGAATAAGGGGATGAATGGAGAGGCAATGAAGGAATACTATGAGGCTTTGAAGTTGAAACCAAACTACCCTGAACCCCACTTTAACCTGGCTACACTTTATCTCAGGAATAAGAAGAATGAAGAGGCTCTCTGGCACTTCCAGAGGTATATCCAATGCGCTCCCAATTCCCCCAGGTCAGGAGAGGTGAGGAAGAAGATAGCCGAGCTGGAGAAGGAACGAAAATAACAATACGGAATACAGAAGTCAGAATTCAGAATCCAGAATAAGGTTTTTATTCTGACTCCTGACTCCTGTCTACTGAATACTGGGTTTCTTATGGATGAGCACACCCTACGGGTCCTTGAGTTTGAAAAGATACGGCTCTTCCTCAGGCAGTTTGCCACCTCTGAACCGGGAAAGAGAAGGTGTGAGCGCCTCTTCCCCTCACGCCAGACTGAAGAGGTAAAAATCTGGCTGCGAGAAGTCGGAGAGTTACGGGAGATCATCGGGGTAGAAGGGGATATCCCGATCCATGGCGTGAAGGATATTGAGGAGATAGTAGAAAAGACCAGGGTAGAAAATTTTACCCTCACCTCAAAAGAACTCCTCGATATCCAGTGCACTCTTGAGGTTGCACGGAGGGTAAAGAGGTTTTTCAAAAGAGTTAAGGATGATTTCCCCCGGTTGAGGCAGATAACGGAGAATATCGTCATCCTCGATGACCTGGAGAAAAAGATTAGAAATGCTGTTGGCAGTCAGGGGGAGATTCTCGATGCCGCCTCCGCCGAACTCAGAGAAATACGGCAGAGAATCAAGCATCTCAGAGAGAAAATCAGACAGACACTTGATAGCCTCCTCCTCCAGGCGGACATGGAACTGGTGTTTCAGGAAAGGTTCGTGACCTTGCGGAACAACCGGTATGTCCTGCCGGTCAAGTCAGAGTATAAAAATTATCTCCCCGGGATCGTTCACGATCAGTCACAGAGCAGAGCAACCTTCTTCATAGAGCCTCTCTCCATCGTCGATTCAAATAATGAACTGAGCCTGCTCATACAGGATGAAGCGAATGAAGAGATGAGAATCCTTTCTGAGCTGACCGGTGAGGTCGGGCAGAGAATCTCTGATATCCTCTGCGACATTGACCTGATGGGCAGACTTGACCTCATCTATGCAAAGGCTCTGTTGAGCGAGAAGCTCCAGGCTGTTGAACCGCTCCTGAATGATCAGGGGAAGATAGCGCTTTCTCAGTGCCGCCATCCCATTCTCCTGTCCACGGCAAAGAAGGTAACCCTGAGCGAAGAAAGTCAGGAGACGGTTCCTGCCGGCGGTGAATCGTCGCTTACGCTCTACGATTTTGATAATGTCCGGGTTGTGCCTGTTGACATCAGGATGGAAGAGACTACAGACACACTGATTATCACCGGCGCGAATGCAGGAGGGAAGACGGTTGCCTTAAAGACCCTCGGCCTCCTCACGGCAATGGCACAGGCAGGAATCCACATTCCAGCATACCCGGCGAGTGAGCTCGCTGTTTTTCACTCCATCTTTGCCGATATCGGGGATGAACAGAACATCGAGGGTAACTTAAGCACCTTCTCTGCCCACATGGTGCGGATCAATGCAATACTCAAAGAGGCTGGCCATAACGTGCTGGTTCTTCTGGATGAACTCGGTTCAGGCACGGATCCCTCAGAGGGCGCTGCGCTGGCTATAGCCATCCTCGATCACCTGAGAGAGAAGGGTGCACAATCAGTTATCACTACCCATCTCAATCTGCTGAAAACGTATGCCTATACCCATGGGGGTGTCGAGAATGTATCTGTCGAGTTTGACCCAGTAACCTTGCGGCCCACCTTCAGGCTTATCTACGGTATACCCGGGATGAGTAATGCACTGGCTATAGCCGGGAACCTGGGTATCTCTCCTCAGATCATTAAGGAGGCTTCACGGTATCTCAAGGAGGCTGACCGCCAGATAATCCACCTCATGCAAGGGCTGCAAGAAAAGCAGAGGAGCCTGGAGATAAAGGAAGCAGAGATGGTACAACTGAAAGAGATGACGGTTCAGTATCAGGACAAGGCTCAACAACTTGTGGAGCTCATCCGTTCACAGAAAGAAAAGATCCTGTCCGACTACGAAGCCAGAGCGAAAGGTGTAGTCCGCGAGGTTGAAGAGGAGTTAAAACGGATCATCGCCGATGCGAAAAGGAGTGATAAGGCACAGCTCGAAGAGCGGAGGAAGGCGTCAAGAGCGGTTAAAGAAAAGATCGCTGCGCACTTCGATAGAGGCAAAACGAAGAAAGACGTCATTAAAGAATTGGAAGTGGGACAAAGGGTCAGGCTGGCAGATGTAAAAAAAGGAGGAGTGGTTATTCGGGCTGACAATGCCTTAAGAAAGGCAGAGATACAGATTGGGAACGTGCGGATCAGGGCATCATTCAAGGAGCTGGAACTGGTCGAAGAAAAAGAAGCGAGAGAAGAATCAGCGGATACGTCCTGGAGGAAGATTACGACTTCTCAACCATCCTCCCAGATCAACGTGATCGGAATGCGTGTAGATGAAGCAATACCGGTGGTGGAGAAAGCAATAGACAGGGCCCTGCTGAACGGTTTTTCTGAACTGGAAATTATTCATGGCATCGGAACTGGCAGGCTCAGGAAGGCAATTCGTGAATACCTGAAGGAGCACTCGTCAGTAAAAGAATTTAAGTCAGGCGAATCAAAGAAAGGCGGCACTGGAGTGACTATTGTTGAAATAAAATAATACGAGGCAGGAGAGGCAGTAGGCACCAGGCAATATGCGAAAGTGCTGATGGTATGATTGTGGAAATTAGATAACAAACAGAATATAGTATTCAGTAGTCAGAATTCAGATGTCCCCTAACATAAGAAGGAGACCTCAAACTTGAAGGTGAGCAGCAAGACTATTCGCAAGACCTTGCTCCATTTGAGGGAGCGCTTCCACGAAAACGGCCTGGCACAAAAGTGCGCCGGCGGCGAGCCACCACTGCGAGCGGAACTGTTCAGCAGCGACCAGATGAAGCAGCATGGCAAGGCCCTGGCGGGCTCGCACAAGTTGAGCCCGGGACATGCACCGGACCAGCTTCTGACGCGGCTGGCTGAGAATGAGGGCGTCCTGATTGGGGCCCGCAACCTGCTGACGGAGGCGGTCAAGGCGAACCGCCGGATTGCGCCGGCCGGTGAATGGCTGCTCGACAACTTCTATCTGATCGAAGAACAGATTCACACGGCCAGGAGGCATTTGCCAAAGGGTTATAGCCGGGGGCTGCCCCGCTTGCTGAACGGCCCATCGGCCGGGCTTCCGCGCGTGTACGACATTGCACTGGAGATTATCTCGCACGGCGATGGACGGGTGGATCCGGAAAATCTCAGCAGTTTCGTAGCCGCCTACCAGACGGTGACCACCCTGAAATTAGGCGAATTGTGGGCAATCCCTATCATGCTGCGCTTGGCACTGATCGAGAATCTCCGGCGCGTTGGAGCCCGGATCGCCGCCGACAGGATCGACCGAAACCGCGCCGACTACTGGGCGGACCAGATGACGGAGATCGCCGAGAAGGATCCGAAGAGCCTGATTTTGGTGATCGCGGACATGGCACGGTCGAACCCGCCGATGGTGGGCTCCTTTGTTGCGGAATTTGCGCGCCGGTTGCAGGGACAGAGTCACGCCCTGGCATTGCCACTCACCTGGATTGAGCAGCGGCTCTCCGAGTCTGGTCTGACGATTGAGCAGTTGGTGGGGTCGGAGAACCAGCAACAGGCCGCCGATCAGGTCTCGATGAGCAACAGCATCGGCAGCCTCCGTTTCCTGGGCGCGATGGACTGGCGCGAGTTCGTCGAGACGATGAGCATTGTCGAGCAGACCCTGCGTGAGGATCCTGGCGGAGTTTACGGCAAGATGGATTTTGCCACCCGGGATCGCTACCGTCACGCCGTAGAGAAGATCGCGAAGAGCAGCGGGCGGTCCGAAACCGAGGTGGCCCGCCAAGCGATCCAATTGGCCGGCGAGGCTGCAGCCAAGGATGGC
>JAPLJA010000020.1 GCA_026388815.1 Pseudomonadota bacterium | reverse complement strand
GTACGCCCTGATATTATCCGGATTGAGCCTGATTGACTGTTGATATACTGTGATCGCCTTATCGCAGAGATTGCTGTGGTTATATGCGTTGCCGAGATTATAGTATGCAATCGCATAATCCGGTTTCAGTCTGATTGCACGCTCATGATAGGGTACTGCCTCTTTGTATCTCTTCAGGTTGAAGTACTCAACTCCCAGATTATCAAGTGCCCGAGCGCACTGGGGAACGGTTCTCACGGTCTTCGACCAGAGGGTAAAACCGTCCTTCCAATCGCGGTTGCGGTCAACCACCCTCACCCCGAAAAGGATCAATACAAAAATGTAACAACCGATGAGCACCTGCTTGAACCTGTATCCCCTGACCAGTTCCCCCATCACATAACTGACTCCTAAACTGATCCCCACCATCGGCAGGTACAAATAGTGCTCCGCCAGTAACTCATGGTGGGGGAAAATCTGGCAGACCGGCAGTATCGCAATGAAGAACCAGAGCAACCCGAAGGCTATCATCTTTTCCCTCGTAAGGAGCCTGTAGATGAGATAAAAGATCATGCCAAGAATCAGAAGGGAGGTTACGGTAGCCAGTTCAAACACCCCCTGTGACAGGGGAAAACCATTGTAGGAGTAGTCCGCATTCAATACAACCGGAAAAAATATGAGCTTCAAGTAGTAAACCAGAATCTTACCCACGGTAAGAAAATTGGTAACCAGACTCCCACCGTAGTACTCATGCCGAGTGGAAGGGTAGTTGATAAACAGTTTGTAATAGGTAAATCCTATCCCCATGAGAAATACCGGGAGATAGAGAACATAGTATTTTCTCCACATCTCTTTGAAACTCTGCCACATCCCCTCCCCCTTCGATATCACTGATACGTAATCGTAGACAAACATCATCAGAGGAAGAGTTACCCCCATCTCTTTCGATGCTAACGAGAGAAGGTAAGAGAAGAAGGTGAGAACCAGATACCTGACCTGCTGACTCGCCCGATACCTCAAAAAAGAATAGAATCCTGCAAGGTAGAAGAGCGCACAGAGAATATCTCTCCTCCCGGACAGGTAGGTAACACTGTCTGTCTGCACCGGATTGGCACAGAAGAAAAGAGCCGCAGAGAATGCACACCAGTAGCTCCCGATCAAACGAAAGACTATGCTAAATACCAGAAGAGAACTCATAATGTGAAACAAAACGTTTGAGAGATGGTACCCCGCTGGATTCAATCCCCAGAAATAATAATCAACTGCATAGGAGATCAATCGGAAAGGACGGTACGCTGTCCACCCTGTCCCTACCCCCAGCATCCCAGGAATGTTCTTTAAACTCCGTATCAATGGATTCTCTGAAATCAGAGGTATGTCATCAAAGACAAAGTCATTGCGGAAACTATTGAGATAGATGAGGAAGAGAAGGATGACCAGAATCAAGAGAGAGACGATCTGCCACCTGCTCAAACCATCTTTCCTTTCCCCTCTCTCCAAAGAAGGAGCTCTTCTCTCTACTTTCTGAGCATCCTCTTGAATAATCTTTTTCTTTTTTGACTTCTTGCCCATAGTCTCCGTTTCACGTTTAAGGGTCTAATGAGAATGTCAAATGACAAAGCTCAAATTTTTAGAATTTGAATTTCATTTGGCATTGGGATTTTGACATTTGGATTTCTCATTATTCCTTTCCTTTTTCTAACTCGGCTATCTTCTTCCTTACCTCTTGTGCCCCGGAGGAATTGGGCGCGAGTTTGATATACCTCTGGAGGTGCCGGAGAGCCTCTTCATTCTTCTTATTCCTGAGATAAAGTGCAGCCAGGTTAAGGTGGGGTTCAGGGTAGTCTGGTTTTAACTTCAAAGCCTCATAGTATTCTTTCATTGCCTCTCCATTCATCCCCTTATTCCTGTAGACAATCCCCAGGTTGAAATGCATTTCAGGATCATTTCCTGCCTTTTCCAAGCCGGATGTATACAACGTGATTGCCTCATCATACATCTTCAAGTTGTTGTAGGCAGCGCCCAGATTACCGTAGGCCTTACTGTACTTGGGATCCATTTTGATGGCATCTTTGTACAGAGCAATAGCCTGGCGGTAGTCGCCTTTTTCCGCATACACCGCACCCAGGTTACAGTAGATCCTGGCGTCTCTGGGGCTGAGGTTCAATGCCTTCCGGTATGCATCTATCGCCTGATCATAGAGGCCCTGAGCATGATAAATGACCCCCATATTCTTCAGCGCTTCTGCGCTCTGGGGGCTCAGCTGCAGGGCAAGTCTATATTCATCTGCTGCCTTCTTATCGTTGCCCATCTTCCGGTACACAGAGCCGAGGTTCACGTGAATATTGGCATTGTTCGGATTTAATGAAAGGGCTGATTGCAAGACCGAAAGTGCCCGATCATACTGTCCCAATCCGTTCAAGGTTACCCCCAGGTTCTGCAATGCCTCTACACTTTTGGGATCCAACGCCACTGCCTTCTCACAGTAGCGAAGAGCCATTTGATAGCGATGCAGGCTACTCAACAATGCTCCCATGTTGGTAGTGGCACTCTGGTTGTCAGGTTCCCTTTCCAGGACTTTTGTGTATATCTCGAAGGCTTTTCCGTAACGCCTGCAGTTTTTATAAGCAACCCCCAGGTTATTGTACGCCCTGATATTATCCGGATTGAGCCTGATTGACTGTTGATATACTGTGATCGCCTTATCGCAGAGATTGCTGTGGTTATATGCGTTGCCGAGATTATAGTATGCAATCGCATAATCCGGT
>JAPLJA010000219.1 GCA_026388815.1 Pseudomonadota bacterium | reverse complement strand
CAGGGTGAATACCGAGAACCTGAAGGACTCTGAAGCTCCCTATGATCTGGTAAAGACCATGAGAGCATCTGTCCTGGTGCTGGGTCCGCTCGTAGCGAGACTGAAGAGGGCAAAGGTCTCTCTCCCCGGCGGATGTGCCATAGGCGCCAGGCCTATTAACCTCCACCTCAAAGCTCTGGAGAGCATGGGGGTAAAGGTGAACATACAGCATGGATACGTTGAAGCGAAGGCGAAAATAATCAGGGGCGCTCGAATTTATTTTGATATACCAACCGTGACCGGCACAGAAAATATTATGATGACAGCCTGCCTCGCTGACGGGACAACCGTACTGGAAAATGCAGCCAGAGAACCCGAGGTTGTGAACCTGGCCAGCGCCTTAAAGAAGATGGGTGCAAAGATTTACGGCGCAGGTACGGATGTGATCACCATTGAAGGGGTTAAGGCCCTGAAGCCGATGAAGCATCACGTCATGCCCGACCGGATCGAGACATGTACGTATATGATTGCCGCCGGCATCACCGGAGGCAGGGTGACGATTGTTGACAGTGAACCTTCTCACTGCCAGGCTGTCATAGAGAAGCTGCAGGAGATCGGAATAAAGGTTTCCGTCAATGATGACGGCGCAATTTCGATTGCAGGAGGGCAGGGACTGAAAGCAGCAGACGTGAAGACCCTTCCCTATCCCGGCTTTCCAACCGATGTGCAGGCTCAGATCATGGCTCTCCTCAGCCTGTCTCAGGGCTCAAGCATTATTACGGAAACCATTTTTGAGAATCGGTTCATGCATGTAGCCGAGCTGAAGAGAATGGGCGCGGATATAACGATCCAGGGTAATACGGCGGTGGTAAAAGGGGTGGAAAAACTGAGTGGTGCCCCGGTCATGGCTACAGACTTAAGGGCAAGCGCCTCTCTGGTACTGGCAGGGCTGGCTGCAGAAGGGGTGACCGAAATATCCCGGGTTTATCATCTTGACCGCGGCTATGAAGATCTCGTCGGAAAACTATCAAAACTCGGCGCAGAGATAGAAAGAGTAAAAAATTAACTTCCTTCAGGAGCAAACCATGAAAATCATTGCAATCTCTCATGTTAGCTTCAAAAGAGAAATGAAAAAGCTCTTCGAAAGAAGGAGCCAGTTGAATGAGGCGGTGGGGAAAAAAGTGAAAACCATCCTGAAGAATGTGAAAGAGAAGGGCGACAAGGCTCTCTTTGAATACACCAGACGGTTTGATCATTTTGACCTGAGCACAAAGAATATCATGATCACCGCAGACGAAATAGCTTCGGCTGTTCTCCCTATTGAACGAGAGACAGCTGATTCATTCGCATATGCCGCTCGCAGGATTAAGGAATTCCACGGGAAAGGCCTTGACCGTTCCTGGCTCCTCTGTCAGCGTGAGGGAGAGGTCCTGGGACAGATGGTGAGACCCCTTGAAAAGGTAGGGGTATATGTACCGGGAGGAAAGGCGTCGTATCCATCATCACTCCTCATGAACGTAATTCCTGCACAGGTTGCCGGGGTAAAGGAGATCGTTGTTGTATCGCCCACTCCCCGCGGCGAGGTGAACCCCTTTCTTCTTCTGGCTGCACAGATCCTGGGGATAACCGGCATCTACCGGGTAGGAGGTGCGCAGGCAGTGGGGGCATTGGCCTATGGCACCAGATCCGTACCCAGGGTGGACAAAATCGTCGGGCCTGGAAATATCTATGTAGCGACCGCCAAACGGTTAGTATTCGGTGAGGTTGATATTGACATGATTGCCGGACCGAGCGAAATCCTCATCGTTTCTGACGGAAAAGGTTCTCCTTCATTTCTTGCCGCTGATCTTCTTTCTCAGGCTGAACATGATGAGATGGCTCTTCCTATTCTCATCACCACTTCATCTGCCTTTGCCAGGAAGGTTCAAAAGGAGGTCTCGCATCAATTGCGCACGATAGAGGAAAGCCGGATTGCCGCTGCGTCGGTGAAAAGACAGGGATTGATAATCGTCGTGAACAAACTCAAGGAGGCTCTGGATCTGGCAAACGATATTGCCCCTGAACATCTTGAGCTCGCAGTAGAAAAACCGTGGGAACTGCTCGGTCACGTGAGAAATGCCGGTGCAGTATTCCTCGGCCACTATACCCCGGAAGCTGTTGGTGATTACATTGCCGGCCCGAACCATACGCTCCCAACGGGTGGTACTGCCCGGTTTTTTTCACCCCTTTCAGTGAGTGACTTCCTTAAAAAAACCAGCGTTCTATCCTTCTCGCAGGAAGTATTGGATGAGGTGGGTGGACATGTCATCCGGTGCGCTGAGAAAGAAGGTCTTAACGCTCACGCCAGGGCAGTAAAAGTGAGGCTTAAGCATCCTTAAACTCTCCTTGACCGATCGCTGCCGAATCGAAAGGAGGTTTACCTGTTAGCACTAAATTCAATAGCAGAAAAAATTAAAAGTTACCCCCTCATTCAGAAACTGTACCGTCTTTCCACAGAGTCTGCGGGGAGAGTTTTCCTGGTCGGAGGGTCGGTGAGAGATTTGATGGGGGGATGCTTTGACGGAAAAGACTTTGATGTCGCGCTCCAGGGCGATCCCCTCACGTGCGCACAGGTGCTTGCCCAGCAGGTTCAGGGAAGTGTCGTAAGGCTCCATGAAGGATTCGGTCAATACCGGGTGGTAAAAATAGAGGAGGGTAAGCCACTTACCATTGATCTTACACGTATCAAAGGAAATACCATAGAGGAAGATTTATCTCGGAGGGACTTCACCATCAATGCTATGGCGATAGATCTGGGTGTGCTTTTTAAGACCGGAAGTCTGGATCTCATTGACCCGCTCGGCGGACTGAAGGACTTGCGCGAGAAGCGGGTGAAACATTCTGCACCCTCGGCACTCAGGGATGACCCGGTCAGGATCATGAGGGGGATAAGAATTGCACGAAAGTACGGGTTTACCATAAATCTCAGCCTTAAAAAGGCAATGCGGGAAGACAGGGAGCTGCTTACAGAGACGGCTCCTGAAAGGATTAGGGCGGAATTATTCAAGATCATGGATGTCCGGGGAATTTACCATTCCCTTGCGCTCCTCCAGGAAGTAGGCATCCTTGAAATCCTCATCCCGGAAGTGAGCGCTTTTCATGAATGTAAACAGGGTGATCATCACCGGTACGATCTCTGGGAGCATTCCCTGAGAACTGCCCGGGAGATTGAGTCGGTTCTGGAGGGTATCAAACGTCTATGGCCTGCATCCTCACCTTTCCTGAACAATTATTTTCAGGGATGGGTAGAAGGCGATGTGCGGCAGAGTACTTTATTAAAATTCACAGCCTTTCTCCATGATATTGGAAAACCTATGACCAAGCGTATGGAGGAGGGAAGGATCAGGTTTTTTGGTCATGAGCTTGAAGGGGGGATGATCAATCGTAAGGTTACGAGAAGATTTAAACTGGGGAAAAAGGCTCAGAGATACATGGAGACGGTCACAAAGAATCATATGCGCATCTTGAACCTTGCCCTTGCCCCCAAGATTACCCAGAGGGCAAAGTACCGCTTTTTTCGTGATCTGGGGAATACAGGGCTGGATATCCTGCTTCTCTCGCTGGCGGATGCCTCGGCAACAGGTAAGGACAGAGAAGGTACTGAAGCGTATGGAAGAATCGCCTCAACAGTTGACAGCTTTATGGATTATTACTTCACTGAATTTGGACGGAAAAAGGTCAAGCCGCTTCTTTCCGGAAAAGATATCATGCACATCTTTGGCATGACAGAAGGAACACGGGTGGGGGAACTACTCACGATGGTAAAAGAAGCAGAGGCGCGGGGGGAAGTTGCGACACGTGAAGAAGCAATCGCATTTCTGAAAGGCAGAATATCATGCGGTTAACGATCGCTTCGCTCCGTTATCCGGCAGATCAGGAAGTGGACCTGGTTGACATGGTATGTACCCACATCAACCTCAACCATGACAAAATAAAAGATATCAGGATAATCAGGAAATCCCTTGATGCGAGAAAAAAAGAGATCTTCTGGGTAGTAAGCCTGGAGATAACAGCGGAGGGGATTTCCCGGGCAGAGGTAAAAAATATCTTGTCATGCAGGGGTGTATCCCTCTCTTTGCACTGGCCAACCTGTACAACGGCACAACCAGTCAGAAAAGGGGGTGGGAAGGTAGTGATTGCCGGGTGCGGACCTGCGGGTGTTTTTGCTGCACTTACCCTGATTAAGAGGGGAGTAAAACCGGTCATCCTCGAGCGGGGAAGCGAAGTTGAAAAGAGAGTATCAGATGTGGAAAAGTTCTGGAAAGACGGCCTGCTGAATGAGGAATCGAATGTGCAATTTGGTGAAGGAGGGGCAGGGACATTTTCTGACGGAAAACTCACGACTAGGATTAAAGACGAGCGAAAGAATCAGGTGCTTCAGGCACTGGTTGAAGCCGGTGCCCCGGAGGAAATCACCTATCTGAACCGGCCTCACCTCGGCAGTGATCAACTGATCTCAATAGTAAAGGGGCTCAGGGAAAGGATCCTGCAGAGCGGGGTTGAGATACGGTTTAATACCAGGTTAATCGATCTGATCGTGGAGAAGGGAAGGCTCAGAGGGATAGAGACTTCCGATGGCATGATGGACGCAGAAAACCTGTTTCTTGCAATTGGCCACAGCTCGCGGGATACCTATGAAATGTTACACAAAAGAGGGATTGCAATGACCCCCAAGGCCTTTGCAGTCGGTTTGAGAATCGAGCACCCCCAGAAGTATATTAATCTCTCACAATACGGAACGCGGGCATTTCACCCGAGGCTTGGATCTGCTGATTATTTCTTAACATACAAGGATAAAAAAAGCGAGAGAGGAGTGTATACGTTCTGCATGTGTCCCGGGGGATGTGTCATTGCAGGGAGTTCAGAAAAGGAAACGGTGACAACCAATGGGATGAGCAATTCACTGCGCAGCTCTCCCTTCGGCAACTCTGCTGTGGTAGTCACTGTCGGTGCAGGAGATTTTGGCTCGGACCATCCTCTTGCCGGTGTTTATTTCCAACGGGAATTGGAAAGGAAGGCGTACACGCTCGGTGGCGGTAGATACTGTGCCCCTGCCCAGAGGGCGAGTGATTTTTTACAAGGGGTAGCGGGGGGAGGTATTATTCAGTGTACATATCGCCCAGGAATAAAGAACTGTAATCTGCAAGAAATTGTTCCCTCTTTTATTCTTGAGCCCCTCAAGAGGGGGCTCCTGCACTTTGAGAAAAAGATGAAGGGGTTTATTCAGGAGGGAGTTCTTATATCGCTCGAGACGAGGACATCTTCTCCGGTAAGGTTGATCCGGGAAGAAAAAAATTACCACTCTGTAAACCTGCCAGGTCTTATCCCTGTTGGAGAGGGTTCAGGATATTCAGGGGGTATTGTGAGCAGTGCAGTAGATGGAATCAGGTCGGCAGAACGGTTTGATATCGACTAAAAGATGCGATTGTTATTTATAGCAGGAAATAAATTTAGCAATAGACCGATCGTAGGTCTTCTCAGCCTCACGTGGGAAGAGACAACCGGGGAGTTGCTGGAGAGACCGGTGGTAATCGATGCACTCGCAGCATTTCCCCATACGGGAACAGGGTTCGTAGGTGCAGGTGCAGAAGTCGAGGTTCTTATGAAGGCTGCAGACGATTTCCTTTTTCTCAACCACGGTGTATCTCCCTGAATAGATGCTGAGCGAGAAACAGCTTTCCGATTGACCAGTTGAGCAGATGAAGGAAACGGTTATCTCTTGGAAAACTGGAAGCGGGCTCGAGCCTTTCGCTGTCCGTATTTCTTTCTTTCTTTGACCCTTGAATCTCTGGTCAGAAAACCAGCTTTTTTCAGCACCGATCTATATTCCGGGTTAAACTCTATCAGTGCTCTGGAAATTCCGTGCTTGACTGCACCGGCCTGGCCTGAGATTCCGCCGCCTGATACGTTGACAAAGATATCGAATTTACCGATGGTGTCAGTAAGTTCAAGGGGCTGCTGAATGACCATCCGCGCCGTATCCCTCAAAAAATATTCATTCAAGGTCATTTCGTTGACGACAAACTTACCCTTACCTTCCTGTAACCACAGTCGGGCTACTGCGTTTTTTCTCCTGCCCGTTGCGCAATATCGCTTTTCTTCCATGAACGTTTTTACCTCTCTATGAAACTATTTAAACTTCCAGTATTTGAGGCTGCTGTGCCTCATGGGGGTGGTCTTTTCCCTTGTATACTTTTAATTTTTTAATTAACCTGTCCCTCAACTTATTTTTGGGAAGCATTCCCATCACCGCCATCCTGATAAGCTCTTCTGGTTTCTCCTGGATAATTTTTCTGGGAGTTGTTGACTTTAACCCGCCTGGATAGCCTGAGTGACGGTAATATACCTTACCAGTGAGTTTATTTCCTGTAAGCTTTACCTTTTCTGCATTCACCACTACGACAAAATCGCCAGTATCCACATGGGGTGTGAAAATGGGCTTATTTTTCCCCCTGAGAACGTCAGCAATCCTGGTTGCCATCCGTCCCAAAACTTTACCTTCAGCGTCTATGATAAACCACTTTTTTTCTAATTCACTTTCTTTTGCACTGTACGTCTTCATTACTTTACCTCTACGAGAAGAATTAAGATATACTATTGATTTCTCAATATTTGTCAAGCAAAATCTACCTCCGGGGCCAGATCAAATTCACTTCTTCCCCCTGTAGTATGTGATGAGTGCTTGATTTTATCCCCTTCAATGCTATGATGTCCGCTGAAGAATGATAGTTTTGAGAATAACCAATTTTAAAGGAGATGTATCTAAGTGTACGATACTCCGTTTGACGAGATATGGAACCGGATCGTGAGCCATGCAGGTGAACCCTTCTCTACCAAAACCGGCCTGCAATTTACTTACAGAATCGAAGGGAACAGATTATGCCTGAATTCAAACACCTACAGGATCTCAAAAAACGATTTTGAAAAGGTATACCGTATGCTCCCCATAAACGGTCCGGGTGAAATTGGTGAAATTGTCAGAGGCCCTTCATATGTCTGGGCAATACTTCATGACGCAAGGATATTTCGTGAAAAGAGGTAGCTACATACAAGGTGAAACATGTATCGTGATAAGGTAGTACAAGGTAATGCGTGAGAAAGACAATGCGTGCATATATTGGTTTTGATGATACTGACACCCAGGATTCAGATCGCGGAACCGGCAAATTGGCCCGCTGGTTTGAAAAACTCCTCCCGGGAAACTGCCGGTTGTGGGGTATTGTAAGACAACAGCTTTTAATTGATGAGAGAATACCCTACACATCCCACAATAGTGCTGCATGTGCTGTGGTAGATTTTTCTGAGTCGTTCATGCGGAATGATTTGATTTTAAAAGCAATTGAACACATAGAGCGTGAATCGTTCGATGGAAGTGATCCAGGACTTTGTGTTGCCTGTGAGGGGGACCCCGCTCTCCCCAGTTTAATTGCCTTTGGCAGATTATGTACAACGAAGATAGTTACACAAAAGGAAGCATATGAAGCTACCAACGGTGTACATCTTTCAGGTCATGGTGGTACACATGATGGAATAATAGGAGCTGCTGCAGCAGTAGGGTTGACTGCATCAGGATGGTGCGGCAGATTTATCGAATTTGGAAAACTGAGGAGTTTTT
>JAPLJA010000006.1 GCA_026388815.1 Pseudomonadota bacterium | reverse complement strand
TTGGTTACCTGGGCGGTGTATACCTTCTCCTGCACCTTCCCGGTAATGTCAATAATGTCGGATTCTCCGCTGGTTTTAATTTGGATCGTTGAGGTATGAACCTTCATTTTTTCTAATATTAGGGGAGGGGGATGGTGAATGCAAGCAGAATTTTATCCCTGCCGGGCTTGTTGACGCCAGGTGAAAACCTCTACAATTCTTGCAGGGGAAAGTATATACTATAAAACAGATAATGGGCAATAAGACGATTCATCTCATAGGAAAGAGTTCATATCTCTGGTTCATAGGGTGGCTATCCTTAGGCCTGGTCGAGGTTGGATTCCGGCTCACTCTCAGCCCTCCTCCCTTGCCCCTGATGGTTGTGCTTACTCTTACGGTCTATTCGTTGGTTGGTGCAGCCCTGGGTTCACTCATCGGGAGTGTTGCTTTTTTGATTCAGCGCCTCCGGTGGTGTCAGAAGACGCCGGATCATCTTGCCCCCCTTGCTCCCTGCATCTCTGCCCTTCTCTTCCTCTATGCCCTTCTTTTCTTTTTGAGGGGAGGTGCATCCGGCAGCTCTTCGCATGTTGTTTTTAAAAGTATATTTTTTCTTTCCCTGAGCATTTTCCCTCTTTTTCTTTTTCCATTCTTCTTTCGATGGATGGACCGGCAGGGCAGGGCGTTTATTTCCTATCTCGCTCTTCTTCCCGCTCTCTGGATCGTCTCCTCTCTTGCCCTCAACGTGAACAGAAAGATTCTTCCCCCCATGCTTCAAGTTTCTACCATCTCCCGGGTTTTCCTTTTGATCCTTGGCTCAGTACTCTGCTTTTTTCTTTTTTACTTTTTATGCTCCGCGGGCAGGAGATTTCTCAGCCGGTGGAAAGGTTCTCCTTTCCTGAAACCGGGCCTCATCATTCTCCCCCTCGCTCTTCTGCTTTTGTTTCTCTTTTTCCTCTTAAGCAAGGAAGATCATGACGGCAGAAAAAAGGGGGCAGGAAGCGTCCCGGAAGGGAAACCCAATATCCTCCTGATCACTCTGGATACGGTAAGGGCAGATCATGTGTCCTGCTACGGATATGAAAGGCAGACTACGCCCAATCTGGATGCATTCTCCCGGGAAGGGGTCTTATACAAGAATGCCTATGCAACTGCACCATGGACTTTATCTTCCCATGCCTCAATGTTTACCGGAAAGTATCCCACAAGGCATGGAGCAAATTTTAACCCCGATTCTATTCAGATTGCTAAGTATTTTGAGAACCAGAAAGGTCAGCAATTCGATATGATGGATTTGAACACCAGGAGCATTTTTAAGCTTTCAGAAGAGAACATCACCCTGGCGGAAATCCTTTCAGAAAGAGGCTACAGAACAGCCGGGATTATCGGAGGCCCTTTCACCGCTTCTATCTTTGGACTTGCTCAGGGGTTTGATTATTACAACGAGAGCTTTCTCGATGTTGAGAAAGATACCAGTTTTTCTTTAATCTATCAGGTCATTGATCTCTTCTTTTCGCTCAAGGATTTTATTGCCCAGCATGGATATTCCGCTGCAAAACGTTCGGCATCCCAGTTGAATGAAGCAGCATTTCAATGGCTTGAAAAGAAGCATGATCAGCCATTCTTCCTCTTCATCAATTACTTTGACCCCCATACCCCTTATGTACCGCCTCCTCCCTATGACGGGTATTTCGGGAAAACAGACAAAGGTATCATCGCGCATCATAGCCCCATGACTGATTCAAGCTATGTAACGGCAGAATCGGTCCTCATGTTTGCAGTCATTGCAGGCAGTCACCATCTCACTTTCGAGGAGAAGGAGCTCTTTGTCTCCCGGTACGATGGCGAGATACGGTACCTCGACCACTGTCTTGGTCTCCTCCTTGAGAAGTTAAAGGCTCTCAAGGTGTATGATAATACCCTGATTATTATCACCTCGGATCATGGGGAGGTTTTTGGTGAACATGGTCTGGTCTCTCATGGGAGAACCCTCTATGAAGAACTCCTCCGGGTTCCTCTCGTCATTAAGTACCCCTCTACAGATCCCCGGAGGGGGATGGTAGAAAAACAGGTTTCTTTGGTTGATCTCTTCTCCACCATTCTTTCCTTCCTCGGCTACCCGATACCCTCAGGGATTGATGGAGGAATCTTAGCTAAATCAGATCATCCCATTATTGCCGAATGGTATTACAAGTGGTGGGACCCGGAGAAATACAAGCGGAATCTCAGGGCTGTCTATCAAGGGAAGTATAAATATATCTGGGCATCTAATGGGATGAACGAGCTCTATGATCTTGAAAATGATCCCGGAGAGAAAGAGAACCTCATACAGAAATCGCCTCAGCAAGCCCGGGCAATACAGGTAATCCTGGATACATGGCTCAACTCCTTTGAGCCTCCGGGCACGAAAGGTGCGGCAGTGAAAATCAACAAATCTACCGAAGAGAAACTCCGGGCCCTGGGATATGTCAGGTAATAAAGTCATACGCGCATCTATCATATTGATACTAATTATCCTTGGAATAGTGCTGATACTTTCTCTTCCCCAGAAGAGACGTTACCTTCACAAGCTGTGCAGGGGCTATAGCGTAGTCAGGGGGAAGATAGGAAGGCTTGTTCACCCGCCTGATGTAAGATGGGTTAAGGAGGCGAAGGGATTCACCCCGTCCAAGGTTCTCATATCTGACTTTGAGCAGCAGGTATCCGGTGGAAGTGAGTGGGTGGGAACGAATGTCGAACTCGATAGGGATTCACAGAGCCGTTATGCCCCGGTTTCCGGAAAGGCATATCTGCGGATGCGGGTGAATGCTGGTGGCACCGGGAGTATAGAAAAGATATTTGGCACTGCCCAGGATTTCAGCAGGCATCATTTCCAGTGGTGGATGAGGAGTAAGCCGTTGGACCGTACAGACATCGAGAGGCCGGCATATCATTCTGAGATAGACTCTCGTGGGAATGCCTTTCTTGAGCAATTCTATGAGGCGTATCTGTATTTTTATACCGATGCGTATAACTATTCACGATACCAGTTTATCTTCCCGCCCCAGTATAATGACTGGTATCATGTAGCCCTCCACAGGGGAGATATGACAAAACACGATGTGGGTAAAGGGGTTGATTGGAATAGGGTGCAACGGGTTAAGTTTGAGGTAAAAGGAAAGTCCATACCCTTTAGTAATGCCGATGTTGATGTGGCCCTCAATACTATCTACCTTCAGCCAAAGAATTGGGGGCCGAAAGCCCCTCCCTTGCATACAGGAGCAAAAGTACAGTTTACGACAAGCCGAAAACTCCCCGGCGGCCTGTCGCCCTCAACCTTCTACTGGGTACACGATGAGGGCAAGACCGGGAAGTGCCACGCCTATAAGTTTGCTGCCAGTAAAGAGAACTTGAAGGCCGGCAGATATGTTGACCTAACCTGTGCCGGCGACAATTGTTCAGGGAATGCGGTTACCAGGCCCGAGGTTATGTTTGACAGGTTCGAGGCAATAGAGACTCTCCCCATTCCCTTTATCACGTTCCGGTTCGATGATAATTACCGGAACACGTATCTCTATGCAAAGCCGATACTTGATGAGTTCGGATGGAACGGGGTCTTTGCAGTGGTGACACAGAAGGAGACAAGCGAGGGGTATGGGTTTTGCCTGGACTGTGGAAAGGATGAATTTGTTTCTTATGAAGACGTGAGAAAGATGCAGAGTGATGGATGGGATATTACGGTGCATGGATTTCACCATCGTGCTATGGGAGACGGCACGTGGTCAGGCTTGCCGGATACAGATGACGAAGATATGATGTGTTACAATCGCGATTGTACCGAGGAAGAATTTTCCATGGGCCGGAGGATACTGGAGTCTGAAGGGTTAATAAAAGGAGCACGATTCTGGGTCTGGCCTTTCGGCACGATAAATTCTATCAGTGATATTGCCCTGAAGCTGATTCCGGACTACTATGCTCTGGGCTCATGGTGCTGGCCTAAAGCGCCTGCCGGCATCCCCCTTACCAACAGGTATACATTACCAATAGCTAATTTGGATAATGCAATCTCAGAAGGAGAACAGTTAGCATCCATTAAACAGCAGATTGATAATACCTGTGAGTATGGCGGGTGGCTGACCATCCTGTTCCATCGCGTGTATGTGCCGGATGGAAGTATCCATAAGGATGAACATTCAACCGTATTCTTAAGGGAGGTTTGCGATTACATACGGAAAAAGCAGCAGGCCTCGACGAATCCCCCGGTAGTGGCTACCTTCTCAGATATCTACGATAATATCATAGCGAAAGAAGAGGGGAACGGCAAAGGTGGTAAGGTGGCAATATCTACCCCCCCTCCTGTCACCCGGCACAGTCATTCATTTCAGCTCTTACCTGCAGAAGACGGGCTGGTAAGGTTGTACGCTGCTCAGAGGTCGATTGCCGTTACCCTGCCTCCTGTAGCACGAGCGAATGGTAGAATCTATACACTCACGGTATCTGACATCGTCAGCCCGCATGGCATTACCGTTTTTCCCCTTGGAGATGAAACCATTCAGGGAAAGGGAGACATTTATACGGGGCTTGATAAGAAAGGAAAACTCTTGAAAATCCAGGCAGATGCTGCGAATATGAACTGGAAAATTCTTGGTGACCGTTAGCGCGGGTCCAAGGGGTTAAGGTTTCAAGTGAATGAGCAATGTGCTAAAAGTAATGAGCAAAGAGCGATAAGCGAGTATACCTGGATTCTACCTCATAGGCCCATGCCCCATGCGCTATGTTTTTTGATCCTCGAACCCTGTTCGATAATTCATTGGGAGGAGGACGATAATTAAAAACACCT
>JAPLJA010000039.1 GCA_026388815.1 Pseudomonadota bacterium | reverse complement strand
AAGCTCATGTCCTGTGCAATTATTATATGGCCTGATGACTCACACGTACTGCCCATCTACTCTGTTTACTGGGCTGACAGTGCCAAAGGCAGCTTCTTCATCATTGACCTGTATCCCTTAGCTGACTGCATCCGGGATCTCCCCTATCTGGAAAAATACCTCGAGCCTTTGGAAGAAGCATACCAGAAAGGTCTTGAGTATTTCCCAAGCCTGGGCGGGAGGAGTTACAGCTGGTTCCGGGCGCTGATGTCCCCCTACTGCCTGACCGGCGATATTGATGCAAGCAAAGAGAATCAAAATAGAATCATGGAATTGGTCTTCGACTATCTGAATGTCTATATAGACCTCTGGAAGAAGGATGAGCCGAAGTCTCCAGAGGAAATGAGAGAGTACAATGCCAGGAAAGAGGCTATAAGAACAACTTTCCAGGCAAGGGACACGATTGGCGATACGATGTTAACCAAGGCCATAGGTAAGGAACTGGCACATATGTCCCTCATTACCCAGTTTTAGTTAGCAGGCTGTTGAAAAATGCCTATCTGCATAAACGCGGAGCCCGCTCTTGCGGTAAATTCTATCGTAAGAACGACCAAACGTTTTATTCAGGATTTCGGGCGCCTTGCATCTGGACATTTTTAACCAGCCTTACAAAAGTTGTTTTTTCAGCAAACTGTTAGAATGGCCCAGTCCGCACTACATGGAATGGTTAGTGCTGCAAAAAGGGAAACGTAAGACGTGAGATGAAAAATACAGCAAAATCGGATTGCATCTCACGTCTAACATCTTACCTTTTTTAAACCCGGAACCCGATTCGCCGAAGGCGGAGGGACCCAGAACCGTTTGACGCCAACTCTTAGAAAAGTAAAGAAACGGTTCTCAGGATTATGGAGACCGGCGTCCCCTGATTTGCGGTGTTCACGTAGGCAAGGTACGTGTCAAGCAGCTCCTTGCTCTGTTCCTGGAAGTGTCCAAAGATCACAAAGCTCGTCGCTATCAGCAGGCCGATGATGATAGTGACGATTGATCTCGTCACGGTGAACCCTGATTTCTTTTCAACGTTTTCCATATTTATCTCCTTTCTGAAAAACAGTTAGGCGTTCTGAGTTAAGAATTAAAACTCCTTATCACACTTATAATTGTATTATATAATAATTGTATAATACAAATAATAAGATAAAAAAATATTCTTTAACTTGCCAGGTAGGCCTCTCTCCTTTTCTGGAAGGCCTTGAGGAGAAGGTTCAGAGATGATAATACGTTATCCCATTCGTCTTCCGGGATTTCATCTACTAACTTCGTGGAAAAATATCTTTCTGCATCCTGAATCTTCTTTGTCAGTTCTTTGCCTTTTTTGGTCATTCGGATCAAAACTTCCCTTCGGTCCAGTTCCCCTCTTACCCGTTCCAAGTAATCTTTCTTCACCATTTTATCTATATTCCTGGTCATGGTGCTGGTAGCTAACCCCATGATGTTGCTCAACTGCTTCATGGTCATCCCTTTAGAATCCTTGAGATACCTCAGTGTATAACACTGAAAGATGGTTGCAGGGTGGCTGGCTTTTTCCTTTTTATCAATAATATTAAAGAGACGAACAAAAAAGACAGTGAGTTCATTGAATTCAGCGATAAATTTTTCGAGTTTCTCTTTCCGTGTTACCAAGACCAATCCTTAGTATCTCGTTACAATGATTGTATTATACAAGTTATAAATAGTTTGTCAAGTATTTTATTTATTTCACCAGTCCCATATGTTCCAGCGGCTCTATAGTCTCATCCAGCTCCAACTCCCTCAGCTTTTCCCTCTTCTGCAACCCAGTCGCCACGTCCCAGCCCCGGAGTGTATAGTATTCGTCCTTCATCTTCTCAAACCCTTCCCGGTCCAGCGGCATCATACTGCGGGAGATGGTTTCCCCGTCTTTCCCTGGCATAAGCAGATCAGAATTTAAAAGACTGAAGAGGTCAGTGATTTCCAGGGGAGTTCCAATGTACTCGTTCTCAGGCACCAGGTCTTCTTCCCGGCCTTTTCTCCTCTCCCTCATAACGATCGCCCGCTGGAGATTGAATACTCGCTCGCCGACCTTTTCCAGCCCCTGTCCGTCTATCTCCATTCCGGTAACGGCAGAGAGGAACTTTGCCTCAAGATCGTAATCTCCTACATGGTCTTCAGTCCCCTCAACATCGATGTAAGGCCAGGCAAAGTCGCAAAGAACAAGGCACTCCTTGGCAAATTGCCGGTTCTGGATCTTCATGGCGGCTAAGGCTTTCCCTTCATAAGTTGAGAAGTCAAAACCAAGTTCGCTCCCCCAGAACTTCTTAGCAATTGCCCTTCCCACGTGAGGAGAGAGGTAGGATGATTCTCCGTTAGATGTAGCCCAGTACACCCATTTCAATACTAAGTTACAGACCTCGTGGAGTTCCGTCACCCTGGGTCTTGGTTCTGTTGCATAAAAGAGGGCGGTGATTAAGAAAATCTTGGGACCATAAGCAGTGGAAAAACCAGTCTTCGTCAAATTTGTTGCTGTCAGTTCAAGAGCACCTTTGCCAATCTTTTCTGCTGCCCTTAAAACACCTTCTGCAAGGATATTTCCAAAACCTTCTCGGGAAGAAATTTTCTTAGCCAGGGCTTCTATGAAATCGAGGCTTCCGATCTTGCTCAGAGGCAGGCCGGTCTCTTTTTCGTCGAGGATGCCTTCCTGATGGCACCGCTCCAGTAACTTGACGATACCGGATAACTGCATGGTGTCGAGACCATAGCGGTTGGCAAGGGATGTTGCTATGAAGGAGACTTCGGTTACCTCGTTATTCAGCTTCCTGTCCCAGGGGTTATAATAGAACATGGCCTGACATTTCCTCACTTCCTGCTTGCCTGAATCACTCTTGTACACCGCCCTCCAGCATCCGTCAGGACATCCATGGCATTTGGATTGTTTTACAGGCTCAGAATTTCCGAGTGGGGCGAACTGGCGATAGGGGTTTAAACTGTTTTCACCCAGGAGTTTTTTCATGTAATCCCGGAGTTCCTTTACCGTGGTGGGATGGACAACCTTCAGCTTTGAGCTTCCCTTTACTGCTATTGCCTTCAGGTTTTTCGAACCCATCACTGCTCCGAAACCGGCTGAGGCGCTCCCGCCGATTTCCGTTGACAGGGTAGCAATCCTCACCCTGTTTTCACCGGCAGGGCCACAGGTTACAATTCTCACCGTCTTGCCCAGTTCGTTATGGATTACTTTGCGAGTCTCCTCGGTATCCAACTTCCAGAGATGCCCGGCCTTTTTGACCTCAGCCTTCCCGTCAGTAATCCAGAGGTAGCAGGGTCCGTCTGCCTTTCCTTCGATAATCAGTCCGTCGTAGCCGGCAGATTTCAGTTCCGCCCCGAAGTATGCACCGAGGTTTCCATAGCAGTACTGTTCAGGCACGGGCATTGGCGCTTTGGAGCAGACAACCCATCTCGGTGCAGCGGGCACCTGAGTCCCTGCGAGGGGTCCGGTCATAAAGATAAGCCGGTTTTCAGGAGAGAAGGCACTGACCTCCGGTGTAACCTCATCCCAGTAAAGCTTTGCTGCCACGCCGATACCGCCGAGAAACCGGCTGCTGTACTGGGAAGTATCGATTTCTTCCGTTTTCAGATTGGTGAGATCAACCCGGAGTATCTTTCCCGTCCATCCGCCTGTCTTTTTCAATTCTTTCTCCTTTTTTAATACGCGCTATGTAATTTCTGGAGAATAGGGTTCTTCGTTGCTCGGCAACATTTTTTCGACAATACTAGGGCAGACACACAGGTCTGCCCCTACTGGGCAAATTCGTTAGGGCGGGATGAATCCCGCTCCTACACAGCCGAATTTGCAGGCCTTCGGTCTTATTTACCGAAAATATCTTGAATTCGCACTCAGAACCACTATTCTCAATATTCAAACCTGCTCCTCCATATTTATGGTTCCCGTATCATGATTAACATCATCTTGAATCTTTTTATTGCCCTCAGGGCATGAGGTTGATTGGCAGGCATGATTACCATTTCGCCTTCGCTGACGGAAAGAGGTTTCCCTGAGATAACAATTTCTGCCTTGCCCTCGAAGAGATAGACAACAGCGTCAAACGGTGCAGTATGTTCACTCAATCCCTGCCCCTCATCAAAGGAAAAGAGGGTAATGGTCCCGGTCTTTTTGTCAATGAGTGTCCTGCTCACGACCGCGCCTTCCTGGTAGTTTATCAGCTCACGCAGCCGCAGGTTCTGGGCAACAAGTTTCTCAACGCCGGTTTGTTTCTTTATCTCTGTCATTTCCTATCTCCTTTGTACGGCCCCTACCTGGGCGCAGTCCGCCGTCGGCGGACGCCCCTACATAAGACCGAAGGCCCGCTCTGCGGGTAGGTTTTTATTCCGCATTGCCAATCGAAAATCCGCTATTGCCTATTGCCTTCTTCTTTCATCATAACGCAAGCACCGAAATGATTGTGCCTGCAAGAACTACCCAGATGATTTCCACCCTCAGGAGCAAAGCGCCGAATGCTGCACCTGCAAGAAGAATACGCGGAATATCCCACGGGATGTTTTGTGCAAAGTGAATTGTTACTGAGAGGAGGAGCCCTACGAAGGAACAGAGGATTCCCCGCATCGTCTTCGCGAAGTGCGGCGAGGCACGCAGCCTGTCATAATAAGGCACAATCCCGGTAATGATGAGGAAGGACGGTAAGAATATGCCAATCGTAGCAATACATCCCCCCAGAGGTCCGTAGAGGAAGTAGCCGACAAACGTCGCGGTGAGCATGATGGGACCCGGGGTAATCTGGCCGATAGCGATTCCGTTGAGGAAGGTCTGGGCATCCATCCAAGAGTGCACTTTTACCACCTCGTGGAACATGAGGGGGAGAGCTGTAAAACCGCCACCAAAGGCAAAAAGAGTGATTTTGAACATGAGGGAGGCGAGGGTGAACAGGTTCCGCTGAAAAAAGTAGAGGAGAAGTGATGCACCTGCCGCTATCACAACAAGGAACAGGAAAGATTTCGTGGGACGTGACGCTGAACAGGGAGACCCTCCCCGGGTCGGGAGCGTTTCTCCGCGATAGAAAATCCACCCCAGGAAGCCAGCGAGGAGTATCACGATGACCGGGTTTACGCCCGCTCCAAACATTCCTGCAGCAACTGCTGCTATGATAGTATCCTTCAGGTTTTTCAGGGAGGTCCTCCCGTATGAGAGGGTAGCATGCGCGACCAGGGCGACGATAATCACCTGAAGCCCGTGAAACGCTGAAACTACAGCAGGAAGAGAGTAGGTACGTACATAGAGGGCAGAAAGGAGCATCATGAAGAGAAACGCAGGGGTGCCGAAGCCGAGGAAGCTCGCAGCTGCGCCCGCCATTCCCCGCAGCCGCAGGCCTACGTAAGCTGCTGTCTGCATGGTGATGATTCCGGGAATTGTCTGACAGAGGGCAACGCCGTCCTGAAAGGATGCATCGTCGAGCCACTCTTTTTCCTTAACCACCATGGTGCGGATATAGGCTACCATGGGGGGACCGCCAAAAGAGGTTGTGCCAACTTCGAAAAAAGATGTAAACAGAGTGGCAAGTGACGGGGCAGGGCCGGAGAACTTGAGTTCAAGCTGTTTCATGAAGGCCTGTGAGGATATACTCTTGGGTTCATGATATGCATTGCGGAGGGGCGGGTTCTAAAAGCTCCCCTCCATTGTTTACGGTGGACATTTGCCGCAGACAGACCGGAACAGGGTAGTGCTCAGGTAACGGTCACCCCGGTCAGGGAGGAGCACGACAATCGTACCTTCTTTCATGTCCCGTGCTATCCGCAGGGCACCGGCAACAGCTGCACCGCTTGACATCCCGACCAGGAGGCCTTCTCTCTGGGCAACGAGCCTGGTCGTTTCAAAGGAATCTTCATCCTCGATGACAATCTTTGCGTCCAGCATCTCGGGATGGTAGATTTTCGGGACGATGGATTCATCCATGTTCTTAAGCCCCTGGATGGTGTGACCAACCGTAGGTTCTACCCCCACAATCCTGACTGACGGTTTACGCTCTTTGAAAAACCTGCTCACGCCCATCAGGGTTCCGGTTGTTCCCATGCCGGCAATGAACACGTCAATCCGACCTTTAGTCTGGGCAAGGATCTCAGGGCCGGTGGTTTCGTAGTGAGATATGATGTTGCTCTCGTTTTCAAACTGGTTTGGCATGTAATACTTTTCAGGTGATTCTTCCATAATCTGGTGTGCCCGACGGATTGCTCCGTCTGTCCCTTCCTTGGCAGGCGTAAGCTCCATTTCAGCACCGTACGCCTGGAGGATCTGGCGGCGTTCCATGCTCACGCACTCCGGCATGAGGAGTTTGACCCGGTATCCCTTTGCACTGCCGATCATTGCGAGGGCTATCCCGGTGTTACCCGAGGTTGGCTCTAAGATGATCTTGTCCTTCGTGAGTTCACCGGACTCCTCTGCTTTTTTCAGCATATAGAGGGCAGGGCGGTCCTTGACCGAACCACCGGGGTTTGCACCTTCATATTTGCCGAATATCTTCACCTTTTGATTGTGGTTCAGGTTGTTCAGTTCAACCAGCGGGGTATTGCCGATAATACACGTCACACTCATATTCCCTGTCCTCACCTGTATGTTAATTATGCAGGAGCAGTTTGCAAACTGCCCGGCGTATTATGAATTCTATGGGAAGTATAGAAACGAAGGGACAGGAAGTCAAGATTTACCAGTAAAATACTGTGATTTGAAAGGGATTGTCTATCAAAATGGCATAGTGTATAAATTATTGTATAAGGGCTGGGTGCCCTTTAATGGGCGGCCCTGCCCCAGGAGGAAGAATGAAGCAGGAAAGAATTGAGATCACCTGTGATGGCGTAAAGATCTCCGGGTTGCTCCATCTCTCCGGCCAGG
The DNA here is from genome assembly GCA_026388815.1 of Pseudomonadota bacterium. GTDB lineage: Bacteria > Desulfobacterota > WTBG01 > JAPLJA01 > JAPLJA01 > JAPLJA01. Next base: position 6,494 of record JAPLJA010000039.1, on the reverse strand, counting down.
ATCCATCGCCCTGTGTTGTCATTTCTCACGGGCTCTTCAGCGACAAGAATACGGTGAAATTCCAGGAGATAGCTGAAGAATTTACCGGAGAGGGTTTGGCAGTATTGCGATTTGATTTCATGGGGTGTGGCGAGAGTGCAGGAAGGGTTGAAGATACGACCATCTCCGGCAGGCTCGCTACCCTCAATGCCATGTTTGACTTCGCCTGTTCGCATCCTTCGATTGACCGCGAACGGATTGGGCTGATGGGGAGCAGCATGGGAGGGTATCTCTCACTTTTTAAAGGTGCTGCGGATACCAGGGTGAAGGCTGTCGTGATCTGGGCTACGCCCCATACATTGGATGATCTCAGGGACAAGATATCAACCGGGAATGAACCCGAACTGGGGCCAGCTTTTTACCGTGAGATAGAAGAGTACCGCCTCGACCCTGTTCTGGATAATGTACACAGGTGCCTTGTCATCCATGGAGGTGCTGACGAACTGGTACCGGTTTCTCATGCCCGCGAGATTTACCGGCGGTTACCCGAGCCGAAAGGTATTGAGGTCGTGGCAGGTGCTGATCATCGATTTTCCGATGCGAGACACCGTCTCCATGCAAGAACCCTCACCCTGAACTGGTTGAAAAGATTTTTATAGACAAGACGAAGAAATCGTATTAATTTTATAGATAAATATTCTTGACCAATTCAGGCAAATTAATTTTCATTCGAACCTCAGAATTCTATGCCTAAGTACTATCAAAAGTAAGGAGGTAACATGAAACTATCTACTCAGAGTAGGTATGGTGTTAGGGCACTCTTTGATATTGCCTATAATTCAGCACATTCTCCTGCGCAGATACAGCACATTTATCGAAGGCAGAGGATTCCTCCCCGGTATCTGGAACAGATCTTCCAGAAGCTCAAAAAAAATGGATTTCTCGTAAGCAAGCGCGGGCCGAAGGGAGGGTATATGCTGAAGAAACCCGCGGACCAGATTACCATAGGCGATATCATCCGGACTGTTGAAAGTAATTCGAAGATTGTCTTCTGCACGGAGCTCGAGGCCGGGAGGAAGAAGTGTACCCTCTATGATAAATGTGTTACCCGTCATGTGTGGAAGGAGGGCCATGACCGGATCTTCGGTTATTTCGACTCCATCACGATCAACGATCTCTGCAGGATGGCAAAAGAAATGGGGATCAGGCAGGAGATTGGTCACCAGCTCAGTTTTACAATTTAACAGAGTAGTTGAGGAGGATGTAATTCTATGGGGGCGAGCAGGGGCAATCAGGTAATTGAGTTAATCGGGAATACACCTGTTGTGAGATTGAACAAGGTGGTGGGAAAAGATGATGCTGCCATCTGGGCTAAGATCGAGTCGTTCAACCCAGGTGGGAGTGTAAAGGATCGAATCTGCCTCAGCATGATAGAAGCCGCAGAAAAGGACAAAAAGATAAAACCGGGTGCAACTATTATAGAGCCAACCAGCGGCAATACAGGTATTGGCCTGGCCATGGTATGTGCAGCCAAGGGATACAGGCTTATTCTCACCATGCCTGAAACGATGAGTATTGAAAGAAAGATGCTCCTCAAGGCATACGGAGCAGAACTGATATTGACCCCTGGTTCGGAAGGGATGAAAGGGGCTGTAATGAGAGCAGAGGAACTGGCCAAAGAAAATAAGAATTACTTCATGCCCCAGCAGTTCAAGAACCCTGCCAATCCGGAAATCCATCGCAGGACCACTGCCCAGGAGATCCTGAGACAGGTGAAAGGAAACATTGATGCTTTTGTCAGTGGTGTGGGCACAGGTGGTACGATAACCGGGGTAGGGGAAGTGTTGAAGTCGGAGTATCCTGGAATTAAAATTGTTGCGGTCGAACCTGCTGCCTCCCCGGTACTTTCCGGAGGAACGCCAGGGCCCCACAAGATACAAGGTATCGGAGCAGGGTTCATCCCCGATGTCCTGAATATGAAGATCATTGATGCGATCATAACAGTCAAGGATGACGAGGCGAGAGAAACAGCCGTCCTTCTTGCCGAAAAAGAGGGGCTGCTGGTCGGGATCTCATCAGGTGCTGCTGCCTTTGCAGCACTGAAGGTTGCCAGAGAACTGGGTAAAGAAAAAACCGTGGTAGTAATCTTCCCTGATACGGGGGAGAGATATTTGAGCACGGGACTCTACGGATAAAAAGAGTTTCAAGTTTTAGGTTTTTCGTTTGTAGTTAAACAAAAAACTAAAAACTATAAACCCGAAACTGAAAATGGAGTAAGCGATGTGGGACTATACGGACAAGGTTAAAGATCACTACATGAATCCACGAAATGTCGGTGAGATAAACGATGCTGATGCTGTCGGTGAGGTGGGAAATATCGTCTGCGGAGACGCCCTGAAGCTTTCCCTCAAGATTGACAAAAAGGATGAGAGGATCCTGGATGCGAAATTCCAGACCTTCGGATGCGGGAGCGCCATCGCTTCTTCTTCTGCCCTTACCGAGATGATCCGGGGGAAGACCTTATCCGAGGCAGAGCAGATCACCAACCAGGACATTGCTGATTACCTGGGAGGGTTGCCCCAGGAGAAGATGCACTGCTCGGTGATGGGGAGAGAGGCCCTGGAGGCTGCTATTGCCAGGTACCGGGGAAAGGAAGTGGTAAGAGAGGAAGAAGAAGGAAAATTAGTCTGCCAGTGCTTCGGCGTGACTGACAAAAAGATTGAGAAAGTTATCCGGGAAAACAATCTGACGACGGTTGAGCAGGTGACCAATTACACCAAGGCAGGCGGAGGGTGCGGCGCGTGTATCCCCAAGATTGAGGATATCTTAAAGGAAATACGGGGGAAGAAGGAAGGAGAACCTGCGGAAAAAAAGGCAGCTCCGCGAAAGGGCCTGACCAACATCCAGAAGATGCAGCTAATACAGGAGACCATTGTAAAATCGATACGGCCCCAGCTCCAGCGGGATGGAGGGGACATTGAGCTGATCGATATCGACGGACCCAGGGTGCTGATTGCGCTCCGGGGGATGTGTGCAAACTGCGTGGCAGCCGAGGCAACCATCAAGGGGCAGATCGAAGCCAGGTTGAGAGAATTTGTTGACGAGAACATAATCGTGGAAGAGGTGAAGTGATGGGCGAGAAGAAACTGGTCTATGTTGATAACAATGCCACTACCAGAGTGGATAAGGAAGTGCTCAGGTAGCTGAACTTCTCGGAGCCCAGGATACGGAAATCGTTTTTACCAGCGGTGGAACTGAGAGCGATAACTTTGCCATCAAAGGAGTCCTGGAATACTTTCCTGACAGGAGACATATTGTTACCACCAAGGTAGAACATCATGCCGTCCTGAACCTGTGCGATAAGCTGGCAACAGAAGGATATCAGGTAACCAAGCTTTCCGTGGACAGGAAGGGTAACCTCGACCTGGATGAGGTCAGGGATTCACTGAGAGATGACACTGCTATCGTTTCCGTCATGTATGCCAACAATGAGACCGGCGTGATCTTCCCGGTGGATACAATCGGACAGATCGTGAAAGAGAGAGGGATAACCTTCCATGTAGATGGAGTCCAGGCAGTAGGCAAAATTCCCATCAATCTCAAGGATAGTCCCATTGATCTCCTTTCGCTTTCGGGACATAAGTTCCATGCACCCAAGGGGATCGGTGCGCTCTACGTCAAGCGGGGAACCAGGATCAGGCCCATGATGATCGGTGGTCATCACGAGAGGGGACGCCGTGCCGGGACCGAAAATGTGCCGGGGATTGTCGGGCTGGCCAAGGCCTGTGAGCTGACAAAGCGCTTTATGGAGGACGAACTCACCCGGGTGAGAGGGATGCGCGATCGGCTGGAACAGAGCACTCTCTCACGATTTAAAAATACCCTGGTAAACGGGGACAGGGAACACAGGACGCCAAACACCAGCAATATCAGCTTCGAGTATGTGGAAGGGGAAGCGATCCTCCTCTACCTCGATGAGAAGGGAATAGCAGCCTCATCGGGTTCTGCCTGTACTTCCGGCTCCCTTGAGCCTTCCCATGTCCTCCGCGCGATGGGCGTACCGTTTACTGCTGCCCATGGTTCGGTGCGTTTCAGCCTGAGCCGGTTCAATACTGATGCGGACATTGATTGCATCTTATCCGAACTCCCGCCCATCATTGAACGGCTGCTCGAGATTTCTCCCTTCGGGAGAGAAATGCTTCAGGCGAAGGTTTAGGAAAGCTGTCATGGGCATTACGTTGACTGAGGCGGAGTACCAGAGATACCACCGTCAGATCATCCTGCCCGGCTGGGGAGTAGAAGGGCAGGAAAAGGTCAAGGAGGCGGTGGTTTTCATCGCCGGTGCCGGAGGGCTTGGCAGCCCTGTTGCCATCTACCTCGCTGCAGCAGGTGTAGGGCGGATAAGGATCTGTGATGAAAGCGAGCCCGAAATCTCCAACCTCAACCGTCAGATCCTGCATACCGATGCGGACATCGGAAAGAAAAAGGCACTTTCAGCGAAGGAGATGTTACATAAGGTTAACCCCCACGTGAAGATCGAACCCCTCCCTTTCCGGATTGAGCGCGAGAGTGTCGATGAACTGATCGGGGATGCCCGGATCATCATAGACTGCATGGATAACTTTCCTACGCGTCACATCCTGAATGAATATGCAGTGCGCAAGAGAATGCCCTTTGTCCACGGAGGGGTCATCGGGATGTGCGGGCAGATCACCTTTATCCATTCCCCGGAAACTCCGTGCCTCCATTGTATCTTTCCCGGCTCTCCCCCCCGCGAGGTGTTTCCTGTTGTCGGCGCTACGCCCGGGGTCATCGGCACCCTTGAAGCCCTGGAAGTGCTCAAATATATCACGGGTATAGGTGAAAACCTCAAGGGGCGGCTGCTCATCTGGGATGGGGAGAGGATGGAGTTTCAGCAGGTGCCTGTACAGAAATACCCCGGCTGTCCCGTTTGCAGTTAAGCATTCGCCAGTAATTTTTTACCGGACAGAAGAGATGGCAAGAATAGCCGTTGCTATGAGCGGAGGAGTAGACAGTTCAGTAGCTGCCATCCTGCTGAAAGAAGAGGGACACGAGATTGTCGGGGTGAGCATGAAGCTCTGGCCCTGCGCAGAGATTGACGGGATAGAAAATCGTCCTGGCGTCTGCTGTTCACCTCTCCACATCAACACCGCACGGTCAGTGGCAGAAACCTTCCGGTTCACCCATTATGTAGTTGATCTCGAGGAAGAGATGGAAAAAGAGGTGATCGAGCCGTTTTGTGAAGATTACCTCAGGGGTTTAACCCCCAGTCCCTGTATCCTCTGCAATGAGAGGATAAAGTTCAACCGTTTGTGGGAGAAGGTAAGGGGCCTCGGAGTAGATTTTCTGGCTACCGGGCATTATGCCATGCTCAGGCGGAGCGCCCGCTATTCCATTGCAATGGCGAAAGACAGAAAAAAGGATCAGTCATATTTTCTTTTTTCCCTGACCCAGGAGCAGCTCAGGAGGAGCCTTTTCCCTCTGGGTAATGTCACCAAAGAGGAAGTGAGGAAGATTGCGCGTCAGTATGGGCTGCCGGTGAGGGAGGAGAGCCAGGAGATCTGTTTTGTGCCGGACAATGATTATGCAGGTTTTTTGAAGCGGAGAAAAAAACTGGTTCCCCGGCCGGGTGCGATCTACGATTGTTCGGGAAGACAGATCGGCATCCACCAGGGGATATGCCATTTCACCATCGGCCAGAGGAAAGGGCTGAAGGTCGCTTTTGGTGAACCGCGGTATGTGGTAGCAATCGACCCGGAGGAAAATGCAATCGTCCTGGGGGGGAAAGAGGACCTCTACCAGAAAATACTCTTTGCTCACTCGATGAGTTTTATGAAGTCAGAAGAACTGTATGGTATTAGTGCACGGGCGAAGATCCGCTCCACGCATCAGCCGGCACGATGCTTCCTGAGAAGAATGCGAGAAGACTTTTACCGGGTGGAGTTTGATGAGGCTCAAAAAGCGGTGGCGCCGGGACAGGCAGTAGTCTTTTATGATGATGAGGACGCCATACTCGGCGGCGGCTGGATTGTCAGAGGTGAGAAATAAATATCATACAATTGCATTGATTTTTATGGAAGATGATGTAGAATTCCCCTACCTACAAAAGAATGATTTGTGCTGGGAGTAGTTATGATTGAGGTAAAGATTAAGGATCTCGCTTTCGATGTCGGGAAGAATGGTGCTACCGTGCTGCTTACGGATGTAAAGGGAGAACAGACATTGCCGATCTGGATCGGGCTGTTTGAGGCGAAGGCTATCGCTCTGGAACTGCAGCAGATAAGGCCCCACCGGCCCATGACCCATGATCTTATCTCAAATGTCTTTAAGGAACTTCATGCCACGATCACCCGGGTTGTCATTAATGACCTGAGCGATAATGTCTATTATGCGCTGATCCATGCCAAGAATGCGCAGGGGGAGATTGTCATTGATAGCCGTCCAAGCGACGCCATCGCCGTGGCCCTGAGGGTGAATGTTCCGATCTTTGTTGA
>JAPLJA010000212.1 GCA_026388815.1 Pseudomonadota bacterium | reverse complement strand
GGGAGGCCTGGTCCCGTCCTGGTCGATTTACCCAAAGATGTGATGAATGCAAAAGCCAAATATACGTATCCGGATAACATCCATCTCAGGAGTTATAACCCTACATATAATGGGCATAGCGGACAGATTCAAAAGGCGGTGCAGAAGATTCTCAAGGCGAAGAAACCGGTGATTTATGTTGGTGGAGGAATCATTTCCTCTAATGCCACGGAAGAACTCATCTCCTTTGCGCACAAACTGAAGATTCCTGTTACCACTACTCTTATGGGACTGGGGTGCTTCCCGGCGACAGATCCCTTCTCTCTCGGCATGCTGGGGATGCACGGGACATACTGGGCAAATATGGCAGTTACTAATTGTGACCTCCTGATAGCAATCGGTTCCAGGTTTGATGACCGGGTTACAGGAAGCATTGATCACTTTGCCACCTCAGCTAAAATTATTCATGTTGATATTGATCCGACGTCCATCAGCAAAAATGTGCCGGTAGATATCCCCATTGTGGGGGATGCCAAGAACATTCTCAAGAGATGTAGGGCGTTAGTGGCTGATACGAAAGAGGACTGGGAAAAGGTACGGAAGGAATGGTTTGCCCAAATCGAGGAATGGAAAAGAGCTTATCCCTTGACCTACGAACAAAAAGGGATTATAAAACCACAATACGTCATAGAAAAGATCCATGAATTGACCAGGGGTAATGTTATTATCAGTACCGAGGTGGGTCAAAATCAGATGTGGACTGCACAGTACTTTGCGTTTGATCAACCACGAAGGCTCCTGACATCAGGTGGATTAGGAACGATGGGTTATGGTTTTCCTGCAGCTATCGGTGCCCAGGTTGCCTTTCCAGATGAGACAGTAATTGACATTGCGGGTGATGGCAGTATACAAATGAACATCCAGGAACTGGCTACTGCTGTCCAGTATGAGCTCCCCGTGAAGGTGGCAATCCTGAATAATCACTGTCTCGGGATGGTGAGACAGTGGCAGGAGCTATTCTACCAGAAGAGGTATTCTGCTACGTCTCTCAAGATTTCTCCTGATTTTGTTAAACTGGCTGAAGCCTACGGTGCAGTGGGGTTGAGAGCTCAGAAGCCTGAAGAAGTGGTGCCTGTGATTGAGAAGGCACTGTCTATCCGGCGGCCGGTTTTCATGGATTTCTGGGTTGATCCAGAAGAAGGGGTGTACCCCATGGTGCCTGCTGGTGCGCCGATCAGCAAGATGATACTGCTCTAAGGTGAATAATGCGCCATACCATTTCTGTTTTGGTTGACAATCAACCTGGTGTGCTCTCCCGGGTTTCTGGTTTATTCAGCGGCAGAGGATTTAATATTGAAAGCCTCTCTGTCGCTGAGACCCTTGATCCAACAGTATCCCGTATGACTATTGTTACCCGGGGTAATGATCAGATCTTGGAACAGATCACCAAACAGTTGAACAAGCTGGTCAACGTCATCAAGGTCCTTGACTTTACGGAAGGAGACTTTGTTGAAAGGGAAATGGCCTTAATCAAGGTGAAGGTTGACGATGCTACCCGTTCGGAGATTCTGGGGATCGTGGACATTTTCCGGGGAAAGGTAGTGGATGTATGTCCCACATCATATACCGTAGAGATTACTGGTGATGAAGAAAAGATACGTGCAATCATAGATCTTTTCCTCCCCATGGGAGTTCTGGAAGTTGCGAGAACTGGTAAAGCCGCACTGAGCAGGGGGAGCAAAAAAGAGAAAACTGTTAAGAAAGAAAAACAGGACGAATCGGAAACGTTGGAAAGGGGAAATAATGGCTAAGGTTTATTATGATAAAGATGCAGACATAAATATCTTAAAGGGAAAACGGATCGCAATTATTGGATATGGAAGTCAGGGGCATGCCCAGGCTCAGAATTTGCGGGATAGCGGGTTGGAGGTGATTGTTTCTGAAATATCCGACACTCCGAATTATAAGATTGCAGTGGAACACGGTTTTAAACCGCTGAGTGCCGCAGAAGCATCAAAACAGGCAGAGATTGTCCAGATCCTCGTTCCTGATGAAGTACAGGCAAAACTCTACCGGGAAGAAATCGCACCTAACATGACGGGAGGTAAAACGCTGGTTTTTTCCCATGGCTTCAATATCCACTTCGGACAGATAGTGCCTGTATCGTACCTCGATGTAATCATGGTCGCACCGAAGGCGCCGGGGCATCTCCTTCGAAGGGAGTATACCAAGGGTCAAGGTGTCCCATCACTTATTGCTATCCACCAGGATTACACGG
>JAPLJA010000078.1 GCA_026388815.1 Pseudomonadota bacterium | reverse complement strand
TCTTCTCCCGTCCCTACGGTCCCTGGGCAGACATGGTCTACCGGAAGACCGTGGTCTATACGAACACTCTGAAAGAAATCAAGAAGGTATTTGATCCCCGGAACATTTTGAATCCCGGGAAGCTCTGTTTTTAGGAAAATGGTCATGGAATCCAGAATCCAGAATTCAGGAGTCAGAAGTCAGGAGAAGAACAGAATGATCTTCTGGATACTGTATTCTGACTTCTGTATTCCTGTTTTTTAGGAGTGGGAGATGGAGCTACCAAAAGATCCTCGTTATTTAAAATATCCGGTTGGGGAGTTTGATCCCCGATGGACAGCCTGGAACTGTTCCCGCTGCTCGGTCTGCAAGTGGGTAGACTCCTGGCATGTAAAAAGCTGGAAGTATGCCAGTGTATGCCCTCAACATAAGCGGTATAGATTTGACAGTTACTCATGTCAGGGCAAGATGGATCTAGCCCTTAATTATATTGATAAAAAAATAACCTTAAAAGATTCTTCAGCAGTCAAAGATGTCCTGTTCCGCTGCACCATGTGCGGAGGGTGCGACGCCATGGATAAAAAGGTCCGGGATGGAGAGACCCTTAAGCTTTTCAAGTGGCTCCGTCAGAAGTACGTTTCCGAACTGGGTCCCATCCCCGAGCACCGGGCACTGCTTGACAGTATCAAGAACTACGACAACGTCTGGCTTCAGCCCCGCACCCGGCGGAATGTCTGGGCCAAGGATATGAACATCAAAGACCTGACCAAAGACAAGGCCGAGGTGATCCTCTTCACCGGCTGCACCTACGGGTTATCCCAGGAGCTGCAAGGAACCATCCAGGCAGTAGGGAAGATCCTGAAAGCCTGCAAGGTAGACTTTGGCATCCTGGGAGAGAAAGAGGTCTGCTGCGGCAGTCCCCTGGAGAAGATCGGGGCAGAAGAAGAGTTTACCCGGCTTGCGAAACAGAATGTAGAGACCTTCAATACCCTCAAATCAAAAATCCTCTTAACCCCCTGTGCCGGGTGTTACGGTACCATCGGCCTTGAATATGACGAAAGAAAGCTCAAGAAGAACTTCAAAGTCCTCCACGTGGTAGAGTACTTGGAAGAACTCTTAAACTCAGGCAAGCTGAAGATCAAGAAAGAGCTGCCCCTGAAAGTAACCTGGCACGACCCCTGCCACATGGGGAGGTTATCTCGTCCCTATGTCCCCGGCAAGGAGATAGACGGGGTGTATGAAGCGCCCCGGAATCTCCTGAAGGCAATCCCCGGGGTAGAGCTCTATGAGATGGAAAGAATCAAGGAGTATGCCTGGTGCTGTGGTGGAGGCGGCGGGGTGTTTACCGGCTTTAAGGACTTTGCGCAGTGGACCGCGCTTGAGCGCCTGGAAGAAGCGAAGGACACCGGGGCGCAGGCGATTGTAACGAGCTGTCCCTGGTGTGAATCAAACTTGGGAAATGCGATCAAGGGGATGGAAGAGAAGATCGGACTGAAAAATTTAATAGAGCTTATCACTGAGGCTCTTTAAGAGGAAAAAAAGATGGGCAAAGAATATCCATACCAATTACCTCATGAAGGGTTCAAAGCCATCGTAGGTGAGGAGAACGTAATTAATGATCCCATCCTGACCCTTGCATATTCGCGGGACTGGCTGCCACCGGGAATCCTCAACCCCATGTGTCCCGAATTTGTGGTGTTGCCGGGGAGCGTGGAAGAGGCCCAGCAGGTGGTTAAGCTCTGCAACCGCTATAAGCTCCCCTTTATCCCGGTTGGCTCCAACCTCTGGGGGATAACTACAACCCCGAATCGCCCGGGCACAGTGCTCATTGATCCGAAACGGTTGAACCGGATCGTTGAGCTGGATGAGAAGAATATGTTTGCAGTGATAGAACCCTATGTAACTCATGCTCAGCTCCATGCCGAGGCTTACAAGAGAGGTCTCTACATCGGTTCACCGGAAGCTGGCTCACAGTCATCCTCCATGGCTAACCACTGTTTCCAGGCAATCTGGGGTGTGGGTCACCGTACAAATATGGGATACCGGAACATCCTTTCCATGGACTGGGTCCTGCCCAATGGTGAACTGCTGAGAACCGGTTCCAATGCACTTGCCGAAGCAGGTCACTTCAATGGAGAAGGGCCGGGACCGGATCTCCGGGGCATGCTGAGAGCGTTTACAGGAATGCTTGGCGGCACAGGCATGGTGGTAAGGATGGCTGTTAAATTACATCCCTGGCCTGGACCGAAGCAATGGCCTGTTGAAGGTATTGCCCCCAATTACCGGTCAGTATTACCCGAAGACCGCTTTGAGTGGGTGCTCTTCACTTATCCGACCATGGAAAAGATGGTAGAGGCCATGTATGAGATCGGTAAGGCAGAGATCGCCGGCTGCCTGCACCACTGGTCAACCGTCTACTTGAACTGGTGGTGGGCCAATTCAAACGAGGAATACTGGAATACCTGGAAGTCGGAACTCTTTCAGAAGAACTGCAAGAACCTGCTCGGCTGCTGCCTCTGGGGCTTCACGTCTCCCAAACAGCTTGAATATGAGAAGAGGGTATTGCAGGACATCATTGAAGAGACCGGAGGGAAATTGATCCCCCAGGAGATCTACGACATGTGGGTTCCCTTCACAGCCAACAATTGGATCAGGGATACCAACGGACCAAGGATGTTCAGGCCCTCGGGGAATTTCCTTGCCCTGATGCTTCTGGGCGATACCTATCAATCAAGTCTTTACTATCTGAAGGCTGGTCATAATGTTATGGACAAATATACCCCGCCCATCCTCGATAACGACCACTCTGACTGGATTGCTTCGTACGAGATGGGACACTTCGCCCACTGTGAGGTGGATTTCCCTATCGAGAAAACCATTGAGGGGACCAAGGCCTTCATGAGCGCAGCAATGGAAGAGCTCCAGCGAGAATTGGCAGCAAGGGAGTGCAGTGATACTTTTGCCATCCTGGGCGGCCCTTACCACAAGTTGGCAGGAGATGTCTATGGCTACGGGAGGTTTATCGAAGGGATAAAGCGGGCCATTGACCCCAACAATGTGAGCAACCCGCCTCATCCCTATCCCCTTGAAGGCTAAGAAGAGAGGTATTGCGGTTATTGCCTGACAAATTAACACATATCAAGAAGGTATTTGATCCCCGGAACATTTTGAATCCCGGGAAGCTCTGTTTTTAGGAAAATGGTCATGGAATCCAGAATCCAGAAGATAATTCTGTTTTGCTTCTGACTTCTGACTCCTGAATTCTGGATTCTTGTTTAAAGGAGACATAGATGGAAAAGATGATTCTACCCCAAGACCCGCGTTATCTGAAATATCCTGAAGAATTTGACCCCCGGTGGGTAGCCTATAACTGCTCCCGCTGCTCGGT
>JAPLJA010000036.1 GCA_026388815.1 Pseudomonadota bacterium | reverse complement strand
AGAGAAGCTCATGCCATATGAATGCGGGATGGACCCGATAGGGGATGCGAGGGTAAGATTTTCCATCAAGTTCTACCTGGTTGCCATGCTCTTCATCGTCTTCGATATAGAATCCGTCTTTTTATATCCCTGGGCAGTGATTTATAAAGAGCTTGGCACCTTTGGTTTTGTCGAGATGCTCATCTTCATTTTCATCCTGATGAGACACAGAGAAGGGGGGACGCGGAGAAAGGATAAATTCCCCGTGTCACCGTGTCACGCCATCCCCGCGTCAAAGATTTATACACGGTACGCTTTAACGAATAATGGAGGATTTCTCCCGGAGGGAGCCATGGGCATCGAGGCACACTTAGGCGATAACATCTTAACTACCACCCTGGACAAAGTAGTAAACTGGGCACGGAAGAGCTCGCTCTGGCCCGCCACCTTCGGTCTTGCCTGCTGCGCCATCGAGATGATGGCAACGGCTGCTTCCCGCTATGATCTTGCCCGTTTTGGAGCAGAGGTTTTTCGGGCCTCCCCCCGCCAGGCAGATTTAATGATCGTAGCCGGCACCGTCACCAAGAAGATAGCGCCGATGGTAAAGAGGATCTACGACCAGATGCCGAACCCCAAGTGGGTGATCGCCATGGGTGCCTGCGCAATCTCCGGCGGCATCTTTGACTCCTATGCCGTGGTCCAGGGAGTAGACCAGATTATCCCGGTAGACGTCTATGTGCCCGGCTGCCCGCCCCGTCCCGAAGCACTGATTGATGCCATGGGAGAAGATACCATCACCCTGAAGAAAGAGTATATTCTCCCCATCTGCAATCACCTCAAAACCCAGGGCTATAACTTTCTCTCAGACCTGACCGGAGTAGACCTTGGCGTAGATAACAACCCCCGATTCCAGGTCATCTCCCACCTCTACTCCATCTCTACCCATAAACGATTAAGACTGAAAGTAAACCTCCCTCCCCAAAACCCAACCCTTGCTTCCGTCACCTCCATCTGGAAGACAGCGGACTGGTTTGAGCGGGAGGCATACGATATGTTCGGGATCACCTTCAAAAACCACCCCAATTTAACCCGGATTCTCTTACTCGATCAGTTTGAAGGGTACCCCTTACGGAAAGACTATCCACTGCGAGGGAGATAATGGCAGAGCCAGCACGCGATATACGAACAGACTGTTTAACCATCAACATGGGCCCCCAGCACCCCTCCACCCATGGGGTGCTCCGGGTGATCCTTGAGCTTGAAGGAGAAATGATCGTCAAGGCCACACCCGTAATCGGCCACCTCCATCGAGGTATCGAGAAGCTTGCCGAGTCCAAGACCTATCACCAGGCCTTACCCCTGACCGACAGACTCGACTACCTCTCCCCCCTGATCAATAACTTAGGATATTGTCTTGCGGTAGAGAAGCTGCTCAGACTACGAAGGGCTGCTCACCAAAAACAGGATCTGGATGAACAGAACTATCGGAGTAGGGGTCATATCAGCCTCAGAGGGAATAGACTTAGGTCTTTCCGGGCCCCCCCTCCGTGCCTGCGGGGTGAAGTGGGATCTCCGTTCCTCAAACCCCTATACCAGCTATGACCACTTTTCTTTTGATATTCCCACCGGCACCCATGGAGATGTCTATGACCGGTACTTAGTCCGTCTCGAAGAGATGCGCCAGAGTACAGAAATAATCCGGCAGGCCCTTGAAAAACTCCCCACCGGGCCGGTGAATGCCACTAACCCCAAGGTAGTTCCTCCCCCCAAAGAAAGAGTATTTGAGAGCATAGAAGCCCTGATCCACCAGTTTCACATCATGGTCGAGGGGTTTGATGTACCGTCTGGAGAGGTGTATGTTTCCGTTGAGTCACCCCGGGGAGAACTTGGCTTCTACATCAAGAGTGACGGGACGAGCAAGCCATTCCGTCTCAAAATAAGAACCCCGTCCTTTGTAAATCTCCAGTCCCTCTCAACCATGGCAGAGGGTCGCATGGTGGCAGACATGGTGGCAGTGATCGGAAGCATTGATATCGTGCTGGGAGAAGTGGATAGGTAAGTGTAAATGACGCGGAGACGCGGCGAAACGGGGACACGGAGAATACGGAGTTGGGGAGAGAAAAAATCCCCGCGTCACCGTGTCCCGCTATCCCCGTGTCAGTAAGCTTACAGAGGAAGAGAAAGATGGAAGGAATCATCTTCAGTAGTTGGGATCATAAAATAATCGATAACCGCGGCCTGCCGCAGGAGCAGTGGAAGAAGGTAGAAAAGCTCAAGCTCCCGGGGCAGTTTGCGGGAAAAGAAATTGCTGCCTTCATGGGCTGGAATGGTGTCATTGTGAAGAGCGACAGGGTTGACGTAGTGGACATGACCCGTGAATACCTCGAGCAGGTACAGGGCTTTTCCTGTGGCAGGTGTGTCCCCTGCCGGATTGGCACCCGGGTGCTGCTCGAGATTATGCAGAAGATCATCTCCGGCAAAGCGAAGGAAGAAGATATCAGCCAAATGGAAAACCTGGGAAAGGCAATCATCGAGGGGTCGAAGTGCGAGATCGGCAAGTCGTCTCCTGTACCGGTGCTACACGCCGTTGCAAACTATAGAAATGATTTCCTCTCGGTGATCCAGGGCAAGCGGACTGTTAAGAAGGGAACCTATGAATCTCATCTCACTGCCCCCTGCATGGATGTGTGCCCGGTCCACCTCGATGTGCCAACCTACGTGGAGCTGATCAAGGAGAGACGCTTTGAAGAATCCCTTGCCCTGATCCGCCAACGGAATGCCCTGCCCGGTGTGTGCGGCAGGGTGTGCATCAGGCCCTGTGAATTTGCCTGTCGCAGGAATCTCCTCGATGACCCGGTGCAGATTAGATTCCTGAAAAGGTTTGTTGCTGATTATGAAATAGCCCATCAACTCGAGCCGCCTGTCATCTCCGAAGAAAAGAAACAGGAGAAGGTGGCAGTTGTCGGTGCCGGCCCTGCCGGTCTTTCCTGTGCCCTGTACCTGGCTCAGAAGAGTTATCCCGTTACTATCTTCGAGGCACTCCCTGAGCCGGGAGGCATGGCAGCAGTAGGCATCCCTGACTACCGTCTTCCCCGTGAGATATTGAGGAGAGAGGTTGAGATCGCCCGGAAGGCAGGGGTTGAGATCATTTACAATACCCGCATCGGTGTGGATAAGACCATGGATGACCTCTGGAAAGAAGGGTACAAAGCGATCTTTATCGGCGTCGGTTCCCATGACAGCAAGGCCATGGGGGTTGAGGGCGAGGAGAAAGGGTATGAGGGCTTTATCCCTGGCGTTCAATTCTTAAGGGATATCAACCTGGGCAAGGAGATCTACAGAGGGGATAAACTCATGGTGGTAGGCGGCGGCAACGTGGCAATTGACTGCGCCCGTTCAGCCTTCCGTGTGGGATTTAAGGAAGTAAATTTGGTTTACCGCCGTTCCCGCAAAGAGATGCCGGCAGATGCTGTGGAGATCGAGGATGCGGAGAAGGAAGGGGTGAAATTCCACTTTCTCACCCTCCCCACGAAGATTATCGCTGAAGGGAACAAGGTCAAGGCAGTGGAGTGCATCCGGATGGAGCTGGGTGAGCCGGACAGCAGCGGCAGGAGAAGGCCGATACCGGTCAAGGGTTCTGAATTTATCCTTGAGACAGACGTGCTCATCCCCGCCATCGGACAGGATCAGGACTTATCCTTCATCCATGAGGGTGATGGAGTGGTGATCACCAAGTGGGGGACAGTCAAGGTGGATGAAGACAGCCTGGCAAGCGATAGGGCAGGGATATTCTCCGGCGGAGACTGTGTTACCGGCCCGGCTGCCTTGGTCAATGCCCTATCAGCAGGTTACGATGCAGCAATCACTATCGATCACTATCTCAACAGAGAACCGCTCGATCTCCCGGATTTCCGAAAGAAGGGAAAGTTCATCAATAAATTTGAGGACTACAGTCAGGAAGTGAAGGTGCCCGCTGTTGGCGGATTACCCAAGAGCACGATGGAACACCTGCCGGCTGATACCCGGATTCACACCTTTGAAGAGGTGGAGTCCGGCTTTGATGCACAGTCTGCAATTCAGGATGCAAGCAGGTGCCTGCGGTGTTACCGGGTTGCTTTGATAGCTTTGAGCGAGGATTGATGCGATGGCCCGCCTTATAATTGATGGAAAACAGATAGAGGCACAGGAAGGGAAGACCCTTTTAGAGGTGGCCCTGGAGAACGGGATCTATATCCCCTCCCTCTGCTACCTCTCGAATGTAGCTCCCATCGGCTCGTGCAGGGTTTGTCTGGTAGAGGTGGAGGGACTTGAGAAGCCCGTTGCCTCCTGTACCACGCCGGCAGTTGATGGTCTCAGGGTGAAGACCAAGTCAGAAAAACTCACTGAATTACGGAAAAACGCCCTTCAGCTCATGCTCATCAATCACCCCCTGGACTGCCCAATCTGTGACAAGGCCGGAGAGTGTAGGCTCCAGGACCTCGCTTATGAACTGGGCATAGCCTCTCAGATCTTTGAGCTGGAGAAGACTCCTCCTCAGATTGACTACCTCTCACCGCTCATTGAGAGGAACGAATCCCGGTGCATCCGGTGCGGACGGTGTGTGAGCGTCTGCTACGAGGTGCAGGGGTGCGGTGCATACCGGTTCAAAGAGAGCGGATTTAAGATGGCCATTGATACCATCGATGGAGGGCCGCTCAACTGTGACTTCTGCGGCCAGTGCATCATTGCCTGTCCGGTAGGTGCGATCTTAAACAAGCTCTTCAAGTATCGTTCGAGGGCCTGGGAGCTCGAGAAGGTAGCAACGGTCTGTCCCTACTGCGGCGCTGGTTGCAGGATCAGGCTGCATGTGAAGCGGGGAAAGGTGTTCAGGGTCACCCCTGACGAGGAGACCATTACCGGTTTTGGATCACTCTGCAGCCGCGGCACCTTTGGCTTCGGCTTCGTCCACAACCGGGACAGGCTCCATACGCCCATGATTCTTAAAAATAAAGAGCTGGCCCCTGTGTCATGGGATGAGGCACTGGATTTCGTTGCCCAGAGATTGGAGACCATAAAAAAGAATCATGGTGCAGAGGCGATTGTCGGTCTTGGCTCTCCCCGGGTGACGAACGAGGATAACTATCTCTTCCAGAAGTTCTTCCGCCAGGTCCTGGGCAGCAATAACCTCGACAGTTATGCCAGGAATGGATATGTGAGGGCAATCGAGGCATTGCAGTCAGCCCTCGGCATGAGCGGCTCAACCTTTACCTTTGATCAGGTTGTGGATGCAGATGCTATCCTGACCATCGGGACAGACCTCTCCGTAGAGATGCCGGTCCCTTCCCTACGATTGATCAGGGCAGCCCGGGAAGGCAAGGCGAAGCTAATCAATTGTTATCCCCGGGGAAACAAGCTGGACAGGTTTGCCCACATGCGGTTACGCTACCAGCCAGGCACCGAGATAGCCCTCCTTTCAGGCATGGCAAAGGTGATCATAGAGAAGGGATTGGAGAACAAACAGTTTATTAATTCCTCCACGGAAGGTTATGACGCATTTGTAAAATCACTGGAGAAAGTATCTCTTGCAGAACTCAGCAGGATCACCGGCGTTGATGAGAAAGTAATTGCCCAGGCGGCAGTAACCCTTGCTCAGGCAAAGAAGGTCTGCATCCTCTTCGGGTATGACCTCATCACCCAGGCATCGGGAAAGGAGGCTGTCTTTGCCTTAACCAACCTTGCCCTGCTCACCGGCATTTTACGGGAAGGTTCTGGCCTGTACCTGGTCACAGAGAAGAATAACTTAAAGGGTATTGTCGAGATGGGAGTAGTGCCTGAGAAGGTTCTTGGAAAAGACCTGCCATCAAAATCAGGGAAGACCTTCCCCCGGATGATCGATGCCATAATGAACGATGAGATTAAGGCGCTCTATGTCATGGGTGCAGACCCTCTGGTGGAATTTCCCAACAGCGCAAAAATCAGAGAGGCAATGAATAAACTTGAGCTCGTCGTAGTTCAGGATATCTTGCCTGCTGAGGTGATGGAGTTTGCCCACTGCGTTCTCCCCGCAGTGAGTTTTGCCGAGAAGGACGGCACCTTTACCAATTCAGATGGGAAAGTGCAGAAGGTAAAGAAGGCAATTGAGTGCTACCGGAATGCCAGACCAGACTGGGAGATCATCGCGGAACTGTCAGGGCGCATGGGTTTCCCCATGAAATACAGTTCAGCAGATGAGATTACCTCAGAAATAAACACTGTGTTGCCAGGATATGCTGATGGGGCGCTGGTGAAGCACTTTCAGGGAAAAGGGAAATTTATCCCGGTACCCCTGCTCCCGAAAGAAGGGAGTAATGAGTATCCCTATACCCTCATGATCGGCCCGACACTCTTCCACTGCGGTACGTTATCCACTTATGCAGAAGGGCCGAATATCCTTGCCTCAGAGGCATGGCTGGAGATCTCGCCTGAGGATTTGAAGACATTAGACCTGAATTCTGGGGATGTCGTCAAGGTGACCTCTGCTCAGGCATCTGTACAGGTCAGGATAAATGCAAATAAAAATTTATTACCCGGTACCCTTTTCATGCCTCTTCACTTCAGGGAGGTGAAGGCAAATCTCTTAACCTCTGACTCTTCCCTTGTGCGTGTGAAATTAGAGAGGTGCTAAATGGAACTCATCAAAGCCCTAGTCCACGGTTTATCGATCACGCTCCGGTATTTTTTCAGCAAGCCGGTCACGATGAAGTACCCGGAGGAGCGCTGGCAGCCGTACCCCCGGTTTCGCGGGATCCAGAGACTCATCAAAGACGAGCAGGGGAAGGTAAAGTGCG
>JAPLJA010000291.1 GCA_026388815.1 Pseudomonadota bacterium | reverse complement strand
CTTCACGAATTCCTTTATTT
Organism: Pseudomonadota bacterium; assembly: GCA_026388815.1. GTDB lineage: Bacteria > Desulfobacterota > WTBG01 > JAPLJA01 > JAPLJA01 > JAPLJA01. Next base: position 2,974 of record JAPLJA010000291.1, on the reverse strand, counting down.
TTCTGATCCCTCTTGCCCTGCTTTTTGCCCTGCTCCTGTCAAATATCACCGGCGTCAGGAAATTCTGGACCTTCTTCTCCCTCTCCTGTGCCGAACTTCTCTGCCATACCCTGCTGGACCTGATGACTTCATCAGGCACGATGATCTTCTACCCCCTGTCCAGCCACCGGTATGCAACGGACACTATCTATATCTTTGATCTTACGGTAACCGCTCTCTTCCTCATGCCCCTGATTCTTTCCTTCATCTACAAACATCACCGGGCAAGGATTATAAAAACGTTCTTTTTACTCCTGGTATTTTATCTCGGAATGTGCGAGTTCTATCACAGCAAGGCAACTTCCCTGTCAAGTGGCTTCGCGCTGGTGAACGGTATTGCCTTTCAGCAGGTTGCCGCCCTGCCCCAGCCGTATTCGCCTTTCAGGTGGGCAAATCTCATCGAGACTCAAGGTGTAATGTACCAGGGCTTCGTTGACTTTCTTAAAAAGCCCGCTAACGGGAAAATGAGCATTCCCTTCTGGTCCTGGCAGCAGCCCGGCATACAATACCGTTCTCCATCACGGATGCACTACCGGGTCTGGAAAAAGGTAGAAGAATCGCCCTGGATTGAAAAGGCTCTTGACCTCGAAGGAGTAAAATTTTTCTACTGGCTGGCGCGATTTCCCATTGCCCGCTCCGGAGGAGAAGTGAACGGCCATCATCTGGTGGAGTTCCTTGACCTGCGCTTTTTCATGACTGAAGTCCTCCGCCCCTTTTTCTACGAGGTAGAACTGGATGAGAATGGCAATGTGGTAAATGAAGGGTTTAAGAAATTATAAAGGCGCCGTGCCCAGGAAGGATTATCCGCCTGCGGCGGGCCTTCGGTCTATAAAACGTTTGGCCCGTCTTCGGGTAGGCTTTTTCTGAACCGTAGGGGCGAGCCGCCGGTTCGCCCGTACAAAAGGACTGTATCATGGGACCGTATGATTCATTAAGGGATTATCTGACAGACCTGGAAAAGAGAGGGAGATTCATCAGGATCAAGGAGATGGATCAGGACAAGTATGAAGCGACTGCCTTTGTTCTGCGGATGATGGACCGCCTGAAGAACCGGGCACCTGGCTTTATGATTGAGAGGACTAAACAGAACGGAAGATGGTATGACACCAAGGTAATTGGGAATATCTACAACGGCTACGATACCCTGGCCATGTGTCTGGGGGTGGAACCGGTAACCGATGACAACTCAGAGATGTATTGCAAATGCGTTGAGAAGATCGAAAGCTTTGCCGACGCCCAGATGAACTGGAAAAAGATCGCTCCGAAGACCGTGGACAAGGCGAAGGCACCCTGCAAGGAAGTCATCATCAGGGAAGATAAGGTTGACCTCTTTCAGTTTCCCTGGATCAAGAATGGGCCGGAAGATGCCGGAGCATACATCAGTGCCGGCTGTTTCATTCTCGAGGATCCCGATATCGGCAGGAATGTAGGCACCTATCGCATGCAGGTAAAGGACAAGAACAAGACTGGAGCAAACTTCACGATGAACAGCCATGCCTACCAGTTCATGCTCAAGGCAAGCGAGCGGGGCAAGGAGAGTATCCCTGCGGCGGTGGCTATCGGGATTGACCCGGCCTCGTGGATGATGAGCTCAACCCGGCTGGCTGAACTGGGAGATGACGAGTTTGCCTTAGCCGGCGGCTTCCGGGGAAAGCCGGTAGAGCTGGTCAAATGCGAGACCTGTGACATCATGGTCCCGGCCCAGGCTGAGTTTATCCTCGAAGGGGAAGTGCCTGTGGACGTCGAACCGGAAGGGCCCTACGGCGAGATGCTCGGCTTCCTGGGGCTTCCCGGCGCCACTTTCTATCTGAAGGTGAAGGCCATCACCCACCGGAAGGACCCGCTCCTCTACAACATCTGGTGCGGCATGGAGCGGAGCACCTACACCCTCCCCTGGGATGCGGCAAACTTCATGAGGCTGAAAAAGGTCATGCCTTCCATCGTGAAAATCTACACCCCGATCGAGTGCCCCCTCATCACCATCGTGAGCATCGACAAGCACCTCCCGGGCGAAGGAATGGAGGCAGGCGCGGCTGTCCTGGGGCAGCGCATGATCGGCTTTACCAAAAAGATCGTCATTATCGTGGACAAGGATGTTGACCCCTTTGACCTGCCCCAGGTCATGAACGCCCTCGGGACGCGGTGGCAGCCTGTTCCCGGAACGCTCCTCATACCCCAGATGGTGTCCATGCCCCTCGACCCTTCTCAGAAGGAGAAGTTCCTGAGCAGCAAGGTAATCATTGACGCCACGCGGCAGCTCCCGAGCGAAGGAGGGCCGGAGTCCTGGGTGCCGACCAACCGCTGCCTCATGGATGAGAAATCACCCGATTCCTTCAAGCTGGTGGACAGCAAGTGGGATGAATATTTTAAGAAAAAGTGATCACTAACTGAAAGCATGAAGAAATTAAAAGCGGATCTCCATATCCACACGAATGAAGATACCTTTGAGAAAATCCGCTACAGTGCAAAGGACATGATTGACCTTGCCTCTCAAAAAGGATTTGATGTTCTGTCAATTACCAACCATGAGATGGTTACCTACAACAAGGAGCTTGAGGAGTATGCCCTGAGTAAGGGTGTACTCCTTATCCCCGGCGTCGAACCAATAGTCCAGGGGAAGGACATCCTCATCTACAATCTCCCGGACTATCAGCCCGGAACAATAAAGACCCTTGAAGACCTGAAGAGATACAAGGGGGATGACACGCTCATCGGTGCCCCTCACCCCTTTTTCCCCAGCCCGAGGTCGCTCCTTTCACTTTTTCAAGAGGCAGCTCCCGCCCTCGATGCTATTGAATACTGTCACCACTATACCAGGAGGGTAAATTTCAATCGGAAGGCGGAGCAAAAGGCAAGGGAGTTGAACCTTCCCCTCGTTGGGTCTTCTGATGCACACCTCCTCACCCAGCTTGGCACCACCTATTCACTCATTGAA
>JAPLJA010000286.1 GCA_026388815.1 Pseudomonadota bacterium | reverse complement strand
TCATAACCCTTCTCCTTGAGCTGGAGGAGGAAGTTCCCGGTCCCGCAGCCAATATCGAGGACTGAGCCTGCCGTCTTGAACCGCTCGATCAGGCTGAGCGGGAGCTTGAAAGCAGTCCGGTCAGAGGATGCTCTTTCAAGGAAGTATTTCAGCATGCCTTTCTGACCCACGTAGATCTCCTCGAAATTGGAGATGCGGGGATTTACGTAGATCAGGCCGCACTTCACACACTCAACCACGGAATAGATGCGAGGTGAATACAGGTCCTGAGCACGGGCAAACAGCCTGTTCTCCGAGCTGCCGCAGATTTCACAGGGAATGGTCTCTATTATGGTATCTTCACCTCCCATCGGTCAATGAACATGCGGTGCCAGAGCTCCAGGAAGAGCAGTGCCCAGATCCGGTAACTGTGATCTGCTTTGAGCGTGATGTGCTCGTTGAGCAGCCTTTCGATGGATTCCTTCTTGAAATAGCCCCTCTGGAGGGCAGCGGGGGAAAGGAGCGTATCGAAGGCCATCTCCTTCAGCTCACCCCGGAACCAGCGGTCGATGGGCACGCCGAATCCCATCTTTTTCCTTTGTAAAATCTCTTCCGGGAGGATGCCTCGGAGTGACTCCTTGAGCAGGTATTTGGTCACGATCCCGTTGAGCTTGAGGGAGCTGGGAAGGGAGGCGGCAAACTCCATCAGCTTGTGATCCAGGAACGGCGACCTCGCCTCGAGGGAGTTTGCCATGCTGGCGATATCTACTTTTGTAAGCAGGTCGTCAGGGAGGTAGGACATGACGTCCACGAAGAGGGTGCGGTCAAGAAAACTCTTCCCGTCAGCCTTCCCGTACCACCGGACTATCAGGTCAACCGAATCAATCCCTTTGTTCAGCTCCCTGAATTCATTCGAGTAGAGGTCGTCCTTCATCTCGTTGTCGAAGAAGCAGATCCACCGGACATACCTCCGTTCCGGCTGCTCGGATATGCCGCGGACAAAGCGTTTCAGCCTCCTGAAAAAGTTCCTCCTGTTTTCTGCATAAGGCAGTGCCTCCACGATCCGCCTGATTATCTTCTCGCGCAGGAGTGCGGGAACCATCTGGTAATACCCGGCTAAGCGGTCAGCGATGTACCGCTCGTATCCGGCAAATGACTCGTCCCCTCCGTCGCCGTTCAGAGCTACGGTGACGTGCTCGCGGGTGAGCCTGGAGACATAGTAGGTGGGAATGGCTGAAGAATCGGCAAACGGCTCGTTGTAGTAGTAGACCAGCTTCGGCAGTATCTCCACCGCATCAGGTTTTACCATGAATTCGTGGTGGTCGGTCTTAAACTTCTCTGCCGCAATCCGGGCATAGGGGAGCTCATTGTACTCCTCTTCTTCAAAACCGATGGAGAAGGTCTTTACCGGCCGGGAGGTGAGCGTGCTCATGAAAGCAACCGTGGCGCTCGAATCAATCCCGCCGCTTAAAAAGGCGCCGAGGGGTACGTCGCTCATCAGCCTGATCCTGACAGATTCTTCAAAGAGCTCTTTAAACCTTTCCCCGTACTCTTCTTCAGAGGAGAGGATCAGTTTCTCCCGGTACCGTAAGTCCCAGTACCGCTCAATCCTCACCTTCCCCTGCTCCCAGGTAAGGAAGTGGGCAGGGGGGAGTTTATTGATCCCCTTGAAGATGGAGAGGGGGCTCGGGCAGTACTCGTAGGTCAGGTAATGGTGGAGGACGGTAACATCGACCTCCCTCTGTATTGCAGGGTCCAAGAGGATCGCCTTGATCTCAGAGGCGAAGATAAGAGAGGTGTCCTTCACGGCATAGACTAACGGTTTCTTGCCCACCCGATCCCGGGCAAGGAACAGCCTGCCGTTCTTCTCATCATAGATGGCAAAGGCAAACATTCCCCGGAGCTTTATCAGGCAGTCGGTGCCCTCCTCTTCATAGAGATGGAGAATGGTCTCGGTGTCAGTAGAGGAAATAAATCTATGCCCCTTTGCCGCAAGGCTCTTCCTCAGCTCAAGGAAGTTGTAAATCTCACCGTTGAAGACGATCCAGATGGTACCGTCTTCGTTGCACATGGGCTGATGGCCGGCAGCCGTGAGGTCAATGATGGAGAGCCTCCGGTGGCCGAGACCGCAGTTCCTCTGTACATACA
>JAPLJA010000193.1 GCA_026388815.1 Pseudomonadota bacterium | reverse complement strand
GACAAAATACTTCGGCATAATATATTTTACTACCTAAATATTGTTTGCCTAATATTTTTACTAAAAAATATGCCTGATGCAATGTTACTATTTTGCCGCTAAAGGGAAGAACAATGGCTGAAGAGAGTGGAGATAAACCGGTAGATGAATTTGATGGACAGGTGCTGAAGGTAAGGAACCTGCTCATCGAGTTCTTAAATAAGGTAGCAGATTATCAGGATGCGAGAAAACAGTATGACTTTGGCATGTCAAGGCTCAAAGCCCTCACCGCTTTCAAGGAAGATAAGGAATATACCATGACTGAGCTGAGCCGCAATGCCTACATGAGCATGCCCACCATGACGGATATGGTGGACAGCCTGGTTGAGGAAGGGATTGCGGAGAGAAGAAGGGATGAGCAGGACAGAAGGGTAGTGAAAGTAACGTTGACAGAGAAAGGCAAAAAGATGCGGAAGGTGTTTATGGAAAGGAGGCGAAAAGAGGTAGAAGACATCTTTGGAAGATTGAGTCTGAGTGACCGAAAGGAACTTTTGGACGCAATGGAGAGAGCTTGTACTATCTTGAAGAAAATTCATGCATCCTGATAAGGGGGTGCCTTTTAGATACATACGTGTGCCCATGAGAAGTCAGGAAGAAGCTTTTAGGTATTAACAAGGAGGGTCAGTACAATGAAGGTGAAGAAACTCATTTCCGTAATGCTCGCAGTGGTAATGATTATAGGTTTTGGTATGACGCGCTTGACTATGGCTGCAGAAGCGGTTACCAAGGAAAAGATAGGCCTCCTCATGATAGGGCATGGAGAGCCTGAAACCTTTGACGAAAAAGCATGGTCTGAAGGCCTCCATGAGATGTTTAAAGAGTTTAGAGAGAGCGGTATGGAGGAAGTTCCTCCTGATGATGCTTTTCCCATGATTATGGAGGAGATCAAGCAGAAGTATGAAAAGATAGGGGGAAGATCCCGTCATGCCGAGTTTACCAGAAAAGAAGTTGCAGCTGTTGCCAAACAGTTACCCGGTATTGATGTACGCCTGGGCTTCAATGAGTTTATCGGTCCCTCATTTACCGATATTGCAGAACAGATGGTAAAAGATGGGATTAAGAAGCTGGCGGTTATCGTCATGCTCGTGACTGACTCCACCCACACCGGTGAAGTGAGGAACAAGCTGAATGCGCTGGGGTTAGAGAAAAGAGGCGTAAAGATTGTCATGGGTCACCCCCTCTTCTATCGCCCGGAAACAGTCCAGTTACAAGTACAGGAAATCATCAAGGCTGCAGGGAAAATACCTTATGACCAGGTAGGGGTTGTCCTGGCATGCCATGGGGAACCGGATGTATGGACGAATGCCAATCGGGATAATACCAGGTGTAAAGAACAGGAACTTGCCCTTGTTGCCTGTATTAAGAAGGGTTTACTTGAAAAGGGTTTTGTATGGGACAATATGGTCCAGGGATTCAATGAATTTACCAAGCCGGAGCTTCCTGCGGCAGTTGAAAAACTGGGAGAGAGGAATTTGAAGAGGGTAATTGTTCAGCCTGCTTTTGGGACTACTGACGGTACGCACATCAGCTATGATATCCCCACCAAGTCGAGGTCAGCCCTCGTGGATCCCTCGGTTGAACTTATCGTGCTGCCTGGCTGGAACGAGAACCCCCTGCTGATCAAAGCATATCTGGAACTGGCAAAGGATGCCATAAAGCAGTTGAAATAGAAGAAGACATATTCTTGAGAAAGGAGGTGGATGCATGGCCAAGCAGTATGACCTGGTTATCGTAGGTGGTGGTCCTGCCGGTTTGATGGCTGGAAGAGTCGCCGGAGAAAATGGCCTCAAAGTGGCAATCCTGGACAGGAAAACCGAGATCTGGAGAAACAAGAGATTTGATGGCGGGGTGGTCGGCATCAATGAATACACGTTCGGTCAGCTCGCTAAATTCAATCCCCGGGATAAGCGGCTCAGCTTCCCCGTAGGCGGCTTCTCAGTCCCCTATGATGGTCCTCATACGAACGTCTTTGGATTCTGCATCAACTCGCCGGGTGGAAAAAAGGTGAGGTTCGGTAACTGGAAGGAACTCGCCAAAGACCCGGAGAAGAACCGGGTCGCCATAGCGCTCAATAAGGAAGTGCTGCTGCAGAGAATGCTTGAGGACTGTGAAAAAACAAGTGTGGACATATATAACAATACCAATGTCACCGAAGTGAAGGCCGGTAACAACAAGGTAACAATCGTTGGAGGCGGCCAGGAGTTTGAAGCCCCCTTTGTCGTAGCAGCGGACGGCTCGAACTCCCGGGTAGCCAGGCTGATGGGGTTCAATAAGGAGAGGACTTTTTTTGCCACCTCACGGCATATCGGTGTGGAGGTGACGGATGTGGACTATGATGAGTTGAATGGATTCAACATCATCCTCAGCATGCAGGGTTACTACAGTGTTCTCCCCATGTACAAGCAGGGAGTCTGCCACATCGGCCATCTGACCCATGACTGGAAGGTTGACCTTGATAAGAAGATTGAGTGGTTCATGAAGGAGTCTCCGGTCTATTCGAACTGGTTTAAAAAGGCACGGATGATCCCGGATGGTAATGTGTCTTGCATTGTCAATGTCTACATGGCGCTCGAAGATCCTTTCAAGGATAACGTCATCCTCGTTTCCGATGCCACCTGGATTCAGGAGGTGAGTATCCCCACTGCCATCTGCTTCGGGTGGAAGGTAGGAAATGCGGTGACCCTTGCCCTGCATGATGGAAAGCCCAACCGGGAGGGAATTCAGAGCTATCTGGACTGGTACAAAAACAACTGTTATGAAGAGTACGGGAAGAGGAAGATGGTGGCGATTGACCTCCAGAAGTATCTGATTGCTGAAGACCTTGATTACATGGCTGAGCTTCCCAGCACGGTGGGGAAGGTCTTTCCCGGCACCATGGACTTTCATCTTCTCTTCAAGCTCCTGGGAGACACCTATCTGGAACTGTTTCCCAAGATCTCAGATGACAGGCCGGATATCATGGAAAAGATGCTCCAGATGAGGAACGAGATGGACGAGGCGGGTGAGGAAAAAAGGAAGATGGGATTTCCCACAAAAAAATAAGGAGAAGGAGGGATTATGAACGAATTAGCAAATAAAATAGAAGAGTTATGGGATGCAGGTGATGTTGAAGGATTCAAGCAGTTAGAATCTGAGATAAAGTCCAAGGTGAGCGATAAGGATGTAGACGGCTGCGTGATTCTGGCCAGGTTTTATTACCGCTTTTCCCTCCTTTACGATGAGAAGGCCAACACCTCCAGGCAGCATTGGTATGATCTGCCGAAGTATGCTGAGAACGAAGAGCTCTGGAACAAGGGGGAAGAACTGATCAACACCTCCCTCGACCTGATCAAGAAGGCAGACAAGTTAAGCCCGGACTCTCCTCAGGTGTTGCCCTATTACTCCCTCATCATTTACCGGAAGATACGGCACTGCTCCATGCTCTCTGCCCTTCCCTACATGAAGGGCCTCCTCGACATTAACAAGAAGACCCTGGAGATAGGGAAAAACAATCCTACTGGTGTTCTGGCCTTTGCCATCAAGGAGCTCGGCCGGTCACCAAAGATGGGAGGGAATCCGAGGAATGCGATTAATTACTTCAAGAAGGTGCTTGAACTTGATCCCAACCATGCGGAAGGTCATTTCTGGTTCGGAAGGTTCTACATGCATCCGGATATCAAGTCCCAGCCCAAGCTGGCATCGCCCTATTTCGAGAAGGCGGCATCACTGAATCCCAGGAACTGGCTCTATAAGCTCAATTTGGAAGAATTTAAGAAGGCTTTTCCTCAATAGCAGTCCCCCCCCGAGTAAGCAGGTTCAGGGCCATCCTGATTTTTCGGGGTGGTTCTGAACCTCCTCGCCGTTTTTCTCTGATCACGTCTCAGAAGGAGCACCTCATTCCCCGATGAGCTTCACGAGGACCCGTTTTCGCCGCCTGCCGTCGAATTCTCCATAGAAGATCTGCTCCCAGGGTCCGAAGTCGAGTTTCCCGTCTGTGATTGCCACAACCACTTCTCGGCCCATGATCTGCCGTTTCAGGTGGGCATCGCCGTTATCTTCGCCGGTCCGGTTGTGCCGGTACCGGCTGATGGGTTCATGGGGGGCGAGGGTTTCCAGCCACTCCTCATAATCCTGGTGAAGGCCGGATTCATCGTCGTTGATGAAAACCGATGCGGTAATATGCATGGCATTGACGAGCACGATGCCCTCTTTTACCCCGCTCGCTTTGACGCACTCCTCCACCTGGGGAGTGATATTGACGAACCCTCTGCGGGTGGGCAGGTGAAACCAGAGTTCTTTCCGGTAGGATTTCATATTTTAGCTTTCAGCGGTCAGCTTTTTATAAACGTTCATAAACCCATATTCTTCCGCCGTCTTTTATCACTTCCGTTCTCTTGACAATACGTTTTTTATGCAGGTTCAGAAGCCGGGTACCGCTTGTGTTGGCTTCAAGCTTCAAGGTTTCTGATAAATCTTTGGCAGTAACCTTACCTTTCTTGAGAACGAAATTGAGGGTTTCTTTGAGATAATTATTAAGATTCCCCAGGAGGACTTCCCTGCCGTCTTTCATCTCAGCCATAATGGCAATGTCTTTCCGCTCAAGGGCAACCTCAATGTTTTCCTTCTGGTTTTCCGTGAGGCCACGTAAGAGAACATACCTATCCCCGTATTCACCGCTTAATAGCCGTGAGATGAGTTTCGCTATAATCTCGTCAGCACAGGAATAGTCAATAACCCCTATTTTCGAGAAATCAAGAACGATTACCCCACCGTCTTTTTCTGTAGCAATATCTTTTTCAATCCGTTCCCGTATCACCTGCCCTGAGGGGCGGGTAACAAGATCGCTGGAACCATTCTTGAGCTCTTCTTTGAGGAGTTTATAGAGATCGTAGGTGGGCATATCTTTCAATATCCGTATACTTTATCGTACCTGTCTTCAGTCCATTCCCATATTGAAACGTCGTAGTAATCTGATCCGTTTATCTCTTTAGGCTTATAGCCGTGGTCACGCGCTATTTCTCCAAAGGCTCTTTTGGCTTCTTTAAATGAAGTGAAGTAGTTAATCTCGTCTGTCATGCCACGATCCACTACTACAACCAGATACTTAGCGGTACATGGCAGTGGCAATTGAATTTTTCTCATCGCTTCTCCTTCATCCCACTATTAAAATGAACTAACTTCTCCCAATTTATCGATCCGTCTCCATTGCAGAAATCCTTTATAAATTCTGCCGTAAAGCGATTAACGGCATGTTCCCAAATAGTTATCTTGTCTTTTTCATTAACACTTGTACACAATCCTTCCCAAAAATGTTTTTCAGGGTTGCGGATGTCCTTATTGTGAAGATGCAGAACAAGAGCATACTGAACAATTTCATCTGCACGATTCATAGAAAGTTCTCTGAAAATCTTCGGATTAATATTTCTTATAACTCTATTGAGTGTAATCATGATTTATACCCTCATCCACCAGCGGATTTCTTCTAAGAAATTTAGTTTTTCTTTTTCGTCAAAAAAGACGTTTGTAAGATTAAAAATTTTCCTTACTGCCCTGTCGGCTTCGATTCTTTTCCTCACTGTGGGAGTTATGCAACTGGCAAGGTAAATTGTAAATGCCCTCGGGTTCTTATTAAGAACTTCATCAAAAGTTTTCTTTGCGGCACCATATCTTTCAAGGGCACCGGCTTCGTCAAGTCCACCCTTTACTTCGACCATGCCGGTGAGCATGCCCTTTTTATCTATAAAAGAAATATCTGGTTCACTGCCAAACTCTATCCTACAAAAATTTTTCAAGATAAAACCTTTCATTTCATTTACCGTAACATTTTTATGAGGTTTTAATTCCTTCCCCTTTTGCAGTAGGATAGACTTTATCAATTTTTTTGAGAGAAAAAATTCAAAAATCATCCGCTTCACCAAACTCGCTATCTCGAAACCCTTCACATTTCTCCATTGTCCATCAAGGTTTGCACCAACGGTGGCATAAAACATTATTCCTGCGTCTTGGAGTGAATACTCCTCATCTTCCTCAAGAATCCTACTGATAAATTCATTGATTACTTTTGATAGTTCAGAACTTCTTTCGTATTGAAGAGGTATTTTCTTAGATTCAATTTTAGTGGTGTCAAAAGCTACCTTTTTAATGGCTTTCAAGGGTATTCCGGCGATCCCGCGATAATAAATGACCAGGGATGGATCACTTGTTATTACTTTGGGATGGCAAAATAAAAATAGGGGATTAATCCCCTTTTCTTTTGCACAATTCCACGCTCTATCGGAAATCCCAATTTGGCTGAATTCTTTCCACTCGAATTCTTCCGGCTTTAGACTTTTTATTCTTTGGGAAAATCTGTCGTAATTAAGTCCTTTAAGACTTCTTTGGATAAAAATCGAACGGACACCATAGTCTACTTTTTGCGCTTCTTTCAAATGCCTATCATCTTTGTTGTTAGCCATTCTTTCTCCAAAACAAAATGGTTTCCCTTACAGGAATCTTTCCGTAATGTGCCATTTGCTGCGAACTATTGCCTTTGTATCGTGTAATCCATATCTTTTCTGTTCGAAGGCCGTTCAGTTCAGCAAGTTCGGATAGTATGAGGTCAGTCGGTAACATTTCCCCTTCAAACCGAGCATTTGCTACGACAAGAGCTACGACCCCCCCAGGTTTGAGATATTGTGAAAGTTGTTTTATCACAAGGTTCATATCCTCAAAATATGCTTTTATCATTATAGGGATCCTGTCATTGTTGAGTTCTTTTTCACTAAGGTTTTTTAATATCTCATCTATTACAGGGAGATTAACTTCTTTTCCATAATGTATTTTTGATTCAATGTGTGACCTGAGCAAACTATGTCTGATATCTTTGAGATCGCTTGAATCTTCAACAAATAAGGTGCAGAGTTCAAGTGCATAGATTCTCGAATAGTCATATCTATTTAAATAGGGGGGTGAAGTAATCACAGCCCCAATCTTTCCCCAATATCTTTTGGGAAGCGCACTTTCTCTGGCGTCTCCCTCAATAATTTTAACCTTTGCTTTGCCTTCTTTAAAAAGTACGCTCTGTTGTATACATAGATCAGCGACCATATTTTCGAGTTGTCTCTTGAGAGAATCTTTTACCGAAGGAATATTTCTATCCACGATTCTTAAAAACTGACCGTCCTTCGAGGTGAAACTTACATTTTCAAGGATGCTGATGAGTCCAAGCATGAGAAAATCTTGGATAGGTTTTTCAAATTCCAGAATAAGTTCTTTATAGAAAAGAATCTCTTCCTGGATCTGCTTAGGGAACGCCTTGTCAATGATGGAGACATCAGGGAAAGAGAGTTTGGGTTTATGAAATTTCTCTTTTATGAGCGAATCAACAGCTTTCTTTAAGATGTTAAGATCGTGCCAGTCTCGCAGTTTGACACTTGCTACAAATATCGCAACAGGCAAGATGTCAAGCCCGACAGCCCGATATCCAAATTCCTTACAGGCGAGGAGAGTTGTCCCACAACCAGCAAATGGATCGAAAACAATATCCTGCTTATCTATCTTCCATTCTTGCAGAATGTTATAAACAAGCTGTCTTGAAAATCCTTCTTTATATTTGAACCAGTTATAAACGGGTAGCTTTTTGTTGGGAACATAACACTAATACTCAGAAAATCTTCACAAAGCCTTTTATCTTCCTCTGCAATCTCTCTGTAAATCATCTCTACCTGTTCTAACAATTTGTCTTTATCCATTGTTTCATCCATCTTCAATTGATTCAATTGAACTATAGTATTAGACGTTTGTCAAGAAAGAAATTGAGAAAAAATTGAGATTAAATTTCCGGCAGGAGGATGCTGATCTGGGCGCCGGGGAAGGGAGTAAGGTTGATTTCTTTTTCCTTCCCCCATCCCCATTCAGGGATGATGGAGAGTTTTGCAGTCCCTGAACGGATGGAGAGTTTACCGTTCCATTGATTGACAAACCGCCTCACCGCGGCAAGACCGTGTCCTCTGCCTTTCTCGGAATAGCGTGAGGCTCCATGGAGTAACGCCTTTTCTACGGCATCGAGGTCGTCTTTTAATTTAAACCGTCCTGATAGCGATTGTTTAAAGCCTATGCCTATATCCATGACAGCAATCTTGACCACATTCTTGTTCAGGTTCTGAAAATGATATTTCTGGATTCCTACGAACCCAGTTTCTTCACTGTGCTCAAGGATGTTCTGACATACCTCGGAAAGGGCAACGATAAATCCATTGATCGCCCCTTCATCATAGTGGAGATGTTTTGTTAGTATTGCATGGGCACGTTCTTTAACCTTCCCCACAATGAAATGGATGTCATCAGACTTTTCAATAGGTGTGATTTCGAGGAGGACATCGGTATAAGCACTTCTCAAATACTTACCAGAGATTCCTGGTTTGGCTGGTTCGAGTTTGAAATACTCATCAGCGAATTTAAAGAAATCCATCCTCTCAAGGTATTTGAGGATTTCTTCTGAATCAGGGAGATAGAGAGTTTGTTTTATCCCCTGCGATTTGAGAAATGCACCTGCATCTAAGAGTCCCACCATGCCATAGGGATCAATAAACTGAATATCACTTAAATCAAAGGTAGTATTTTTATTTGCAGACCGGATAAGTGACTCGAAGGTTTCGTCACTGAGCTGGGGTACACTTCCCGATTTCACTCTTTCACCCCCCGATGAATGATGGCGATCCCGTTGGTGAGCTTGTGGTAGGTTACCTGGGAAAAGCCAATTTCCTCGAGCAGAGAGGCCAAAGCCTCTGGTGAGGGGAACATCCTGATTGATTCGAAGAGGTAGGTGTAGGCTTCGAGGGAGCCGGTAAAGAGTCTCCCGGCCAGAGGTATCAGGATAAATGAATAAAGGTCATAGAGCAGCCGGAACCAGAGGGCAGGGGGCTTTGAGAATTCCAGGCACATCAGTTTTCCTCCGGGCTTCAGTACCCGGTGCATTTCCCTGAACCCTTTTTCGAGGTGTGTCAGGTTCCTCACCCCGAAGCCTACCATCACCGCATCAAAGGATTGGTCTGCACAGGAGAGATTTTCCGCATCGCCCTGCACCCAGGATATGGTTTCTCCAAAGGGGGCTCTGACTGCCTTTGGTCTGCCTGCCTCGAGCATTGCCCGGTTCATGTCGTATACGACCACCCTGCCAGCATGTCCAATTGTTCTCGCTGCCAGGAGGGCGAGGTCACCCGTCCCGCCGCATACATCGATGATCCGGTCTCCTTCTTTTAGCTTGAGCGTCTTCACCGCAGTCCTCTTCCAGAGGCGATGAAGACCAAAGCTCAGGATGCTGTTCATCAAGTCGTATCTGCGGGCAATGCTCGTGAAGTGTTGCTGAACTACCTTCCCTTTTTCACTGGTATGAACCTGCCGGTATCCCACGTACGTCTTTTCATTTTGATTCATTCCGCTTTTAGAATGCTCCAACGGCGATCCTCTCCTCTTCTGTTCTTGAGATTTCATGTTTCTTACTTATCAGGGAAAAACAGGGCACGGGAGAACTGGATGGAGAAATCGGGTTTGGTCATGAGTTCAAGGTATGAGATCCTTCGTGCAATTTCCTCAGCCTTTTCTCTCTGTGGGCGAGAGATAAGGGCAAGCCGTGCTCCGGTGCCGGCAGCATTGCCGGCATCTCTGAAACGCTCAAGGTGCAGGTGAGGGAACATACCGATAGCGATGGCGCTTGATGGATTGATGGCAGCGCCGAACCCGCCTGCGATGACTACCTCCTCTATCTCCTCCCAGGTGATGTTCATTTCACTGAGCAGTGCCTCAATGCCCGTGCGGACAGCGGCTTTAGCGAGCTGCACTTCGCTAATGTCTTTCTGGGTGAGCGTGATTTCTTTGCCGGTCCCGCTTTTATCGGCGGATACTAAGACAAATTCCCGTTCTGTTCCTGCCTGACGCACTCCTGAACCGCTGACCAGCCTGCCCTGTCTGGTGATGAGCCCGGTGCGGTAGAGTTCTGCCACAGCATCCAGTACCCCTGAACCGCACAGTCCGATGGGCAGGACATTGTCGATGGTCTGAACAGCAACATGAGATTCTCCTATTGCTACCTTTTCAATAGCCCCTTTCGTGGCACGCATGCCCCAGGAGATATGACCCCCCTCGAAAGCCGGGCCAGAGGCGCAGGAAGTGCTCATTAACCTTCCCCTGTGGGCAAGGACAACTTCTGTATTGGTACCGATGTCCAGGCCGAGCACGGTCTTGTCTGTTTTGTAGATGCCAGTAGCGAGGATCATCGCCGTATGATCAGCGCCGATAAAACCAGCCACATTGGGGAGGAGGTGCACGTATGCACCAGGTGCAGTATTCAGCCCAATATCCCGGGCTTTAACATCAAGTGAGCCCTGCACAACAGGGAGATAAGGTGCAACTCCCAGCTGTTTCACCGGCAGCCCCAGGAACAGGTGATGCATAGCCGTATTGCCGACGAGGGTCATTTCTACGATCCATTCGGGTTCAGGACAGAGCTTTTCAATCAAACTATTTAGTCCATCAATGACAGCCTGCTGTAATCTTATCCCGTCGTGTTCCATGGCGTACGAGATGCGGGTTATCACATCCTCTCCGTAGGGAATCTGTGGATTATCGATCCCCTCGGAAGCGAGGGTATTGCCATTCTCAAGGTCAATCAGGTAGGCAGCTATTTTTGTAGTCCCGAGGTCAACAGCCAGGCCGAAAGGT
>JAPLJA010000060.1 GCA_026388815.1 Pseudomonadota bacterium | reverse complement strand
CCCCCTGCTGCAAAAAAATTTCTTTATCGTGTACAACGATTTTTGCAACCGGATGTTCCCGGTCTATATATACTTTAATAGGAATTTTAAGCTGTTCGTAGTTGTAGTGCTTTTCACCATCAACTTCATCAAAGGGTTGTTTCTCGTCAAGCCGGAAACTGTTTGAGGGACCATAGAGATAATTTTCTGCAGCTCCATTTTTCGGGAACGTGGGATAGACTTTTCCACCGGTAACTTTCCCTGAGTTTTCCGGGGGATTATCAGTATAGTAAGAAAAGGTGCCATAGGTTCCCAGGATATCCGGTGTACCCATTCCGGACATTTCCCAGGCCTTGCCTGAAAAAGGGGGGAAATCGCTTGGTACCCGATAAATTGCTGCAGGTATTCCGGCCTCAGTGAGATAATTCCAGAAAGGCCTTTCTCCAACTAAGTTTTTCAGTTCTCCACTTTTCATTGAGAACATCCATTTTCCGAGCCGAAGTTTTTCTCCTTCTGGCTCGTAGGTCCGGCTGGTGGAAAGATACAGGTCGAAGGTGTCAGGCTGGCGGTGAATGAAATCAAAGATCCCATGCCTCCCCGGATTCGTACACGTGGAAAAACTTGCCCAGGCAACCGGGCTTTGCGCAGGGATTGTGGTCTGCATCTCTCTGAAATCTCCCCCGGCTGAGATCAGTTTCTGGAAATGAGGCATCATGCCCTCATCCATGAAACTCCTGAGCAAATGCGGATCCAGCCCATCTATGCCGAGCACAATTACCTTTTTTGAATTCTTTTTTCCTGTATAAGAGGGAAGGCTGCTGCAAAAACCTTTCGTACCTAACAAAGAAGCAGCAATTAAGAATGCACTTTGCTTGCAGAATGCTCGTCGGTTCATTTTTTTCTCAAGGTCTCTAATTCACTCTGGTTTAAAAGGGGAGAGCCGTCCATATAGGCAGGTACCTTCAGATCAAACAGTCGCAGGATGGTTGAAGCAATGTCCCCGATCCATGCTTCTTCTTTACTCATAGAGATGTTTGTGAAAAGGACTCCTGGTACCAGTGTTGGATCAATGCAATGATCTCCACTCCAGTTCTTGATGTTATCAGAAAAAACTCGATCATTCACTTCTCCAAGGGTACCCCCCCAGTCCATCCTGTAGCCTTCACTATATCCTACGATTACGTCAGGTGCATTCTCCAGGTAAGGACCGGAGAGATGCTCGTAAGCATCATATGCGCGAAGGATTGCCGTCTCACCGGTCTGTGGATCCCTGAGGCCGGTGAGTTTTTTACAAATTTCTTTCCGCAATCGTTGAGCTTCTTCGCCAGGCTCGACAATTCCTTGAGATTCTCTCCCCCTCAGGTTGAGGTAAATGCCGGAAAGGCCGAGTGCATAAGCACGGGTTTTTGACCAGTCAACGTCCTTGAACATCTCGGTACTGCCCGCCCCATTCTTGCACGCCAGATAGCCTTCCTTCCAGAGCCAGGAATTTATATTGATTCCTTTGCGGAAACTCTTGAAGCCATGATCGCTCATCACAAACAGTACATCGCTTTTCCGGAGCTTCTGGAAGACTTCACCAACGAGTTCGTCAGCACTCACATACACCTGCTCAATGGTATCCCGGTATCTTTTCGCCTCCTCGCTGTCATAGAGCGGATGCGAAGGGTCAAGACAGCGAAAGAACGTGTGCTGGATCCGATCAGTATGGTCAAATACAATAACCAGAACCCCTTTTCTGCTCCTGTTCAGGCAGTGGAATAACATCTTCTTCCGCTCACGATAGTAATCCCAAGATTGGGAGAGAAAAGCCTCTTCATCAATGACATGTTCATTTAATGCCCACGTATCTTCAGCAAGGCCGAGCGTGGCATAAGGGCCAAAAAGCTTGGAAAGATACATTGAATAAAACCTTGGATGTGAGATGGGCATAGCAGGATGTTCAGGATCTATATTGATCGGGGTGAGGTAAAGCTCAGGTGCTTCTCCTCCCTTGAGCAGCATGAACTTGGCAAGACCGGAAACTCTGATCCCGAGGCCGGTTTTAAAGCGGAGCCGGATCCAATCAGTATAGTTTCTTTTAACTAATTTCACCT
>JAPLJA010000236.1 GCA_026388815.1 Pseudomonadota bacterium | reverse complement strand
GGAAGGATGGCGCCGAGGAGTGCCTCCGGAGGTATCCCTTTTTCCAGCCCGAACTTCGTCCCGTCGTCCTCGACCATGATCCACTCAGCCCACAGCCCTTGAATCTTGAGCTTTTCTTCAATTTCTTTGTCTGTAAATCTCTCGCTTTTTCTCTTCTCTACGATTGCGCCGTAGAGTTTGAAAAAGGCTTCAGCCAAATCTTGAAAAAACGGGAAATCGCTTTCTTCAAGGTGGAATGAATAGATGCCGGCGTGGCTTCCCACCTTTCCTTTCCTGTACTTTGACTTGAAAAAGTCTATCCGTATCTTCCTCAATTCTTCATAGCTCTTGCCATGGTGCTTGCAGACCTCTTCTATTCCCTTTCCAAAGAAAGTAATGTCATCCTCCTTGGGGAAATAGGGAAGGATATCAGTGCCGCCGGCAAGAACGATCTTATCAGTCATATTGGTGCGGAGCTCAATATATCCTCTGGGAATAAAGGGATTGACCGGGTAGAGGTTCATCTCAAGTACCTGCGCTAAAGCCTTGCTCCCCTTCTGCCCGAGCTTTTCAGCCAGAACCGGCGGGGTGTCTATGGTGAGGTCACAGTAGATTGAACTCGCCTTTTCAAATACCTCACCTCTGAAGGTGGTAACATCCAGATGACCCAGGGAAATATCCCATGACCGTTTCTCGACAGTTCCTTTTGGATTGTAGGACGAACAGAACTTCTCAAAATGGTCAGAAACGTCTTTCAGAAATCTTTTTACTTCTGCATTGGCAACCATGGTTATACCTCCATAAAAATAGTGTCCAAGGGGTCAAGGGTGTAGGATCATGTTAGGGTCAAAGGGTCTTAGGGTCACGGGTCATAGGATCAAGATTTTCTTTCCCCTTTGTCCCTTGCTACTTGACCCTTGCCCCTGTCATTTTGCCCCTTGCTACTTGCCCCTCTTTTTGCATCCTTGCCTATGGCCTCTTCTCCAGGTCATTTGCAATACTATGCAATCCAAGCTTCTCCAGAGTTTCTCGTGTCGGCGCAGTGGTAGACTTATTCCATCCCCTTGCTTCGTAATATTCATCCAGCAACTTCTCGACAGCGTCCCTTTTGAGGGTTTTTCCCTTGGCTGAACCTCCGTCCACCTGCTCTTCAAACAAACGGTCAGGGAGGCAATCGTCTTTCCTTGAAAAACCGCCTACCTTGACGTTGAATGCCTGTTCTACATTGTAGATCCTCTCGCTCGCCCTGAAGAGTTCCTCACCGGACATTTCCATGCCTGTGGCAGTGGTGTAGATACGGGCGAAGTCATCGGGGGTAAAATCAGTATAGGCGGCGCTCAGGACATAGAAGATCTTACAGACTCCAAAAAGGTCAGGTATAGTGGTCATATCCTGAACCCATTTTGTTGCCTTTCCCTTCCCCTTCACGCCCTCACCCTTTAAAGCTTCTTCTCCGAAATGCTCCTGGATGTACTTAACCGGCATCAGGTCGTCAATAGCAATCCCCCTCAGGTGGTCAGCGCCGCGAGTTGAGGTGAGATAGCCAAGGACACTCCCGTGCTTACCCCTCATCTCTGCAGGGAAGCTCTGACCTTTGATATGCCGACAGTAGTATTCAGCTCCTTTGCCGATCTTCTGGGCTGCAATGCGCATCCCTTCACCGAGGATTTCACCGATCCCCTGTCTCCGGGCAATCTGCTCAATCAGGGCATGGACAGCCCGGTAATTGCCCCAGGAGAGATCCAGACCGCCGGTCTCTTCCCTTGAGAGGATGCCCTTCTCGTAGCACTCCATCGCAAAGGCGATCACATCCCCGGTCTCAATACAGTCCACACCCATCTGGTTGCTCAGGACATCAGATTTGAGGACAGCCGCAAGGTTATCGACCTGGGGCTGGGTACCCCAGGACCAGCAGGCAGCCAGCTCAGGGCCTTCACCTTTAA
This sequence comes from Pseudomonadota bacterium, assembly GCA_026388815.1. Taxonomy (GTDB): domain Bacteria; phylum Desulfobacterota; class WTBG01; order JAPLJA01; family JAPLJA01; genus JAPLJA01. The sequence goes on along the minus strand of JAPLJA010000236.1, from coordinate 6,766 downwards.
CCCCCTGAAATTCTCCCTCCTTGATAATATAGGTACGGCCGCAGGAGAGACTGCATCCAAAGCAGGCCTTGAGGCGATGGAGATACTTTTCGTTGAATTTGTCCGGGGTAATGTTCTTGATACCGGGGAACTGGGTGGTCTGCAGGTTTTTCGTAGCCCAACTGCAACCGGTCTTCGCCTCATAGAAGAGACTGATGGGTGTCCCGTAGAGGGTGAGGTCTTTTCTCTGGTATTGTTTCAGAATCCTCGCACAGATCTGGAAAAACTCATCAGGTTGAGCTACCTTCACCCCTTTTGTTCCCCTCACGGCAACTGCCTTGAGGTTCTTGGAACCCATGATAGGTCCCATCGCTTTGGCAGCAGCACGCTTCAGGCCGTGGATGATGCAGGCAACCCTCACCAGGTTTTCTCCGGCAGGACCGATGCAGGCTATCTGAATGTCCTCATCTCCCAGTTCCTTCCTGATAAGCTCCTGAGTTTCCCACGTATCCTTTCCCCAGAGGTGACGGGCGTCCCTCAGTTCGACCCGGTCGTTTTCAATCCAGAGATAGACAGGCGAAGATGACTTTCCCTTGAAGATGATGTGATCGTATCCCGCCAGTTTAAGTTCAGGCCCGAAGAATCCCCCGGCATTGGCATCTCCATGTCCGTAGGTGAGGGGTGACCTGGCAGTAACGGTGAAGCGGCTTGCAGCAGGAAGCATGGTTCCGGTTAACGGGCCTGCCCCGAAGATGAGTGGATTCCCGGGATGAAAGGGGCTTTCGTGGGGAAGCGCTTCCCGGTAGAGCAACCACGAGTTAATCCCTCTTCCCCCGATAAAGGTTCTGGCGAGTTCAGGGTCAAGGGGTTCCTTGATAATTTCTTGTGTATCCAGGTTTACCCGGAGAATGGTTCCTGCGTATCCACCGCTATACGTTGAGTTCTCCACATTCCCTACTTTGCATCGGGGTCCTCATTGCTCAGCAACATTTTTTCGACAATTCGGTAAGGGCGGGGTCACCCCGCCCCTACATTGATCCCCTGCGAAAAGGACGGAATAAATTCCGCCCCTACATTTCTCTGGCCTTGACTTCGACTTCCGCCACCTTTTTCCTTTTGTCTTTTGCCAGATCTTCATCACTGGCAAAGACAAGTACCTTCATGGGGCAGTACTGCACACACTTGGGCTCCCCTTCACACAGGTCACAGGAGACAGGGAAATTCTCACCCGCAGGAATGAAGATGGCACCAAAAGGACAAGCAGCTGCACATTCACCGCAGCCGATGCAGCGTTCTTCATTTATCCGGTTAACTCTTAGAGGGTTGTTCCTCTCAATGGCACTGGTTGGGCACGCCTTTTGACAGGGGGGGTTGATACACTGCCTGCAGGTGACCGGGTGATCAATGAGTTCAGACTCGAGTTTTGCTACTTTAATTCGGGAAAGGGCAGGGTTGAATATCTTATAGTGGGTAAAGGAACAGACCAGTTCGCACATCCGGCAACCGGAGCACTGTACAGGGAAACTATCTTCCTGGAGAGAGACCTTTTTCCTGATCATGCTGATTCCCGAGCTAAGGTTTCACTTTGATGGCCAGCCCGAGGTTCCCTTTCGCTTTTTTCGGGGTCTGGTCATCAGTTCCGAAACCCTTGATCCAGGTGATCTTCCACTTTTCGTCGCCGGTCAGGAAGGCAGCATCTTTAGAGAGCTGATCCACACAGATACCCATTCCTTCAAGGGAGTGTACCCTGAGCTGGGGTGCCTGGCACTTCCCTTCACAGAGACACGCTTCAGGAAAACAGGCAAAGCAGGGACCCCCTCCGAACTTCTGGACTACAGCCCCGTCACCCAGAAGGGCATTTATTTCATCTGTCAGCTTGTTGATGATACGGAACTGTTCACCGGGGTCTCCGCTGCCAGAACCGATTATCATCGGTTTGAACTGGAAGGCGAGAAAGATGTCTGCGCCGTTCAGCATTTCCTGTACCTTTTCTGCTTTGGGAGCGAACGGAGGACAGCAGGAGAATGTTCCCACACCGGCACATCTTCCGAAGCTGCCCTCTCCTGACCCGTAATAAGTCCAGAAGGGGAGGGAACACATGTCCTGGATCCGGCTGTCAACCACGATGATCTCCGGTGGAATAATGGCGAGGCGACCGATCGATTTAGCCCGTGGAGAAGGTAACGAATGGATGTGGTTGAGGGAGAGGAGTGCTTTCAACTGGGGAAATTCATCAAGGAGTTTCAGCCGCTCCTCATAGAGCCTTTTTTTATCTTCAGGGCTGAACTTTTTTCCAGTAGGGTTATCTTGCACAATGGACTGGGCAATATTTTCTATTGAATAATTACTCAGATATTTCTTGTTCTTGTTCGCCATACCTGTTCCCCTCTTTCCTGCTGGATGTTACAGCCCGAACACAAATTCCTTGAGGTATCGCTCTCCCCACTCTTCACCAAAGTGGTGCTTCAGGGGGGTACTGCCGGGATCTTTATACGTGTAGTCATTACGGTAATTCTGCATGCATGTATCTCGCTGTGCGAGCCTCTTCTGATCCGTGACCGGTTCCGCTTTTCTGATACATTCACAGAAAACCCTGATATAGTCCCTGAATGCTTCTTCCAGGTCGGGCAGGTACTTCGTGTCACACCACCGGTAGAATGAGTACCCGGAATCATAGATCTTTGCCCACTCATGCACCTCAGACCGTCCGCCCTCTGCCTTGGGGATCCACTGGTATTTCTGATGGACATCTTTGAGCGGGGTAATATAGTGCTCCGTATACGCTCTGTCTTTCGAAACAGGATGCAGGTCGATAACGCCAATCAGAAATCTGCTGGCCAATACAAAATCAAATCCCAGGATCGGGAAATCATAACTCTCAGCGGGTGGAACGCTTCCATAGTCAACAAGCATGGATCCCCCAAAATCCATTTCACCAAACCGCAGATTGCCTGTTTTGGGACAACGGTAATAGCCGCTGGTGATAAAGACATCCTTCCCCTCTTTTGAGTATTTCAGTTTGTAGTCAGGGTCAAGGGGCAAGGGTTTGAGTTCAAAAACCTTAGCCATCTCTTCGCAGAGAATCTGATTAAAGTGGATGTGCATGACATTCTCTTGCATAGCGACTTCTCTTTCTATTGAGGCAGTTTACTTTTTCTCTCAGCTCGAACAATGAGGAAGAGAGCACCCACAAACACCAGCGTAACCATGGTCAGGAAAGGGGGGTTCAATGTTATCCATGGCTCAGAAAAGATTTTCCACTTCACCAGCGTCTCAATACAACTCCATATCACTACCACCGTGGGTATGGCATAGCGAAATGCAAAATCCATGCGTTCTGCCTTTATCAGTCTGTAGAAAAGGTAGATGCCTCCCAGGAGGCAGGAAACAAAAAATATTTTGCAAAAGGACCCATGGATACCGAACATTTCCGGATCGTATGCAAAGAAGAGTAACACGTGGCCCATCCAGATCAGGGTAAACATCTTGAAGGCTGTCCGTGCTCCCCAGTTGTCTGTTGAAACAGGTCGAGCATTCCCCCGCGAGATACGGAGTCCCTTTCTCAGGGAGATAAAAAAGTTACACTGGGCGTTGGAATTAAAGAGCAGGTAGAGGAAGAGGGGAACGATGATTGCGAGTGAGAACTCCATGGCCCTTTTTTCCCCGATTCCACTCGCCTCTGCGCCGACTTTAACCCCGATCTCAACGAGGCTTGCCCACAGGAGGACTCCAGCTATCATCCCGGCAAAGGTTTCCCAGGCTGCTGACTTCATGTATCGTGTGCCGAACATGATGAGGGTGGCGGCTATTACACCACCGATTACGACTGAATACTGTCCAGCGGGAGGCAATTTCAGGGCGAGAACGGTAAGGGCATGCCCCAGCGGCATCACTAAGAGAACGGTTAAGAAGGCTTTTATCCCCGTCATGTAACTCGATAGTAACGTACTTCGTTGCTGAAGCAGGATACTGGAAAGGAATAGGAGTGTCAAGCAAACTGACTTGATAACGGCTCAGGGTTCTCCAGCCAAGGGAGCGGTGTACGAGTTTGTTGATTCTGGTCTGAAAAATGGCGTGAGATACTCTTATATCCTGGAAGACATCGATATTAAGGGGAAAGCTGAGAAGCACGGACCTCAATCCGCAACGCCACGTCTTATCTATGCCCCGCTTGCACGATAAAGTAGTACAATCACAACAAAAAGAGAGGGCTTGAAAAGGCCCTCTCTTCCACTTATCAGGAAATCCTTACAGTTCTTTAAATTACTTTTTGAAAATAGACTTCAAGAGCTTCTTTTGCTGGTCAGGGGTAAGCTCCTTGAACAGACCGATGGCTTCTTTGATCTGGGCCTTTTCCTCAGGGGACAGGTTTTTCAGTTTGTCAACAGCCGCAGTTACTTTATTTTTAATTTCAGCCTTCTGTTCCGGAGTAATATTCTTTAGTTCATTTACCCCATCTTCTACTTTCTTTTTAATAGCAGCTTTCTGCTCTGGTGTTAGGTCCTTAATTGCTGCTACCTTCTCCTTGACCTTCTCCTTTGCCGTTTGAGCAAAGACAGCTCCTGGTAAAGCAAGGGCAAGAGAGATCATTACTGCCAAACCGACCATCCAAAACTTTTTCATACCGTTACTCCTTTCTTTTTATGGTTAATTGTTACCGCCAAACACTGAGCTATAAAAGTTTATTCACTTCCTACAAAAAATCAAGATATATTTTCTGATGAATTATCAACAGTATTTCCCGGTATTTGCCAGAAAAAATGGACATAATAGAAATTTACCTGTGGTATAAGCAGAATTGAAGGAGGGCATCTATAACAATTGAAGGAGGGAAAGACGATGCAGGTGCTTGTAATATATTTTTCAAAAACGGGAAATACCAAAAAGCTGGCCCAGAGCATAGGAAAAGGAGTGCAGTCAGTGAGAGGTGTAGAGTGCCTGGTGAAACCGGTGTCAGAAGTTACCAAAGAGGATTTTCTTTCATCTGATGGGATTATTGCCGGTTCTCCTGTGTATTTTGGAACCATGGCAGCTGAGATGAAAGCGGTGTTTGACAAGTTTGTCGTTATCCGAGGGAAGATGGGAGATAAAGTCGGGGCCGCCTTTGCGACTGCCGGTGACCCGTCCGGAGGAAAGGAGACCACGATTATCTCTATCCTCCAGGCGATGTTGATCAATGGAATGATTATCGTGGGAGACCCCCTGGATGCAACCGGTCACTACGGCACCTCCTGTGTGGGAGCACCTGACAGGAAGACAGAAGTGAATGCTGTAAAGTTGGGGAAAAGGGTTGCGCTGCTGGTTAAGAAGTTGAAGGGCTGATAATCCTTCCTGACTGTCCCAGTTCTTTACCGATTTCATAGCACCTTTTTAAGAGCAACTGGTTGCGCTGATAATCCTCTTTTACCAGGCGAGCAGGTAATTCCAACTTATCGTAGAGGATCCGCAGCTCTTCCTCTTTCATGGTTACCTGTTTGACGACAGCTAACCGGGTAGCCACAATCGGAAAAAGCGTATTCCCTTCTCCCAGTGCCCTGGTGATGAATGTAAAGAGGTCAATGACTGGCTGGGCATCTGCTCTGTCCGGAGACCCCTGGCCCAGGAGCAGGACAAACTGCTTCTGCCACTGGTGCCAGGGGGTATGGTCTAATCCATCCTCGGTGATCCTGACGTGCATGAATGAGCGGAACCGGTCCAGAATGTTTTTTAAGGGGCCTGGGAGCTGATGGAAGTAAACAGGTGATGCAAAGACCAGGACATCGGCATTCAGAATCTTCCCGCTCAGTTCTCCCCAGTCATCGCCTTTCATGGCACACCGCTTGATCAGGTTGCACTTCAGGCACCCTCGGCAGGGCTTGATATTTACTTCCCGGGCGATAATTTCCTCAACCAGACCGCCCGCTTCCCGAATCCCGCGCATCAACTCATTCAGCAGGAGCGACGTATTCCCTTTTCTTCGGGGGCTGCCATTAAAGGCTACAATGTCCATCTTTTTAACCATTCATGGAAACCTGACAAATGAGGTATCCTTAAAGTAATCGCTCAGAAAAACTATCTCTCCATTGCGCACCGTAAGAAAGGTTGTGCCACGATTGGCGTAAGGCTTGCCTTTCTTATTCTCTCCCTCATTCGACCAGCGTGCACACGCCTGAACTCCCTCAGCGATGATCTCCTCCACCGTAAAGGTCAGCCGGGGGTACATCCGGAAGAGGACTTTAAAGAAGATGAGGATCTTTCTCCTGCCTTCAATGGTACCGGCACCGGGAAAGTCAAAGACGGCATCTTCAGCAAGGTGATTCTCAAGTGCAGAGAGGTCGCGGGTGTTCATGGCGGTGAAGAGGATATGGGCGAGGTCTTTTACCTGCATGGCTATTTATTCACAGATGAGGCAATAGTAAACTTTTATCGCATCCTTCAGCGATGCTTTGGACGCTTCGTGCTTGCTCCTCAGCACGCCCACCACTTTATCAATATACTCCTGTTCCTCCGCTGAATAGCACTTATCCAGCTTCATGCCGGTCAGGAGCTCATCAAGGGTTGTGTGTAGTGCTCTGGAGAGCTTGAACAGGTCTGGCAGGTCAGGGATTTTCCCGGCGAGGATCGTCTCCATAACCTCCTTCTTAATCTTGTGCCTCTTTGCCCAGGCGGAGGGTTCCTCATTTCCTATCAATTTCAGAATCTGATTGCTAAACTGTTTGCCGGTGAGTATTTGAGAACTGGATTTGGGTTTGGCCATGATGTTTAGTGTACTCCTTTCTTCTGCGAACGCTAAGAGATTATAATGTAA
>JAPLJA010000213.1 GCA_026388815.1 Pseudomonadota bacterium | reverse complement strand
GGAAGGGTTCTGCATGAAACCTGGCTTTTAAAGAAACAATTGGCCAACAACATCAGCGATAAAGAGCTTGACCAGATCTATGAAACTGCACTCCGGTCAGGAGCTCTGGGGGGCAAAGTGACCGGAGCCGGTGGGGGGGGGTTTTTTCTCTTCTATTGTCCAAGAGAACATCAGGATAGCCTCCGGACAGCCTTACATAAATTGCAGGAACTACGCTTCCATTTAGAGATTGATGGAAGTAAAGCAATCTTCAACAATCGCCGTCATGGTCTGAAAGAATGAAAGCAGTTTTTTTAGATCGGGATGGGGTGATTAATGAGGAGAGGGATGATTACATAAAATCATGGGATGAATTTATCTGGATAAAAGGTGCTAAAGAAGCTATTCAAGCTTTAAATCTGGCAAATCTTTTGGTAATTGTGGTTACCAATCAGTCTGCAATCGGGCGAGGGATAGTACCATCCAGCGTAGTAGAGGATATTCATGGGAAAATCCAAAAAGAGCTTAAAGAAATAGGGGCATGGATTGATGCTTTTTACTATTGTCCTGCACGACCTGAAGAAGGAAGCCCATTTCGGAAGCCACAACCCGGGATGTTTCTTCAGGCTCAGAAAGAGTATCAAGTCGAGCTTACCAATTCCTATTTGATCGGCGATAGTGTAAGCGATATTGAAGCTGGCAATAAAGCAGGGTGCAAGACTATATTAGTTTTAACCGGGAAAGGCAAGGATCAACTTGCCAGTATGACCTCAGAAGCAATTAGACCTCACCTGGTCGCTCAAGATTTATCCGAGGCGGTCAAGGTCATTCTTAACTCTCAGGAGACATAATGGCAGAGCAAGGGACACGCGGAGCAATATTGCTGGTTGATGATGATCCCCACTGCATAGATATCATTTCAGAGGTGCTGAAAAGGACGGGCTTAGAAGTTGAAGTAGCAAGAGATGGAGAAGAAGCACTCACTAAGTTCACAGTGAAATCCTTTGAATTAGTCCTCACCGATCTGATGATGCCCAAGATGAGTGGAATGTCTCTCTTGAAAGAGATAAGGAGAAGGGAAAAGGAAGCGGTGGTTCTGGTTTTCACTGGTTTTGGAACTATTGAATCCGCAGTCTCTGCAATCAAGGCCGGCGCATATGATTACATTACCAAGCCAATAAATTTGGATGAGTTAGAGTTGGTCATCAATCGAGCCTTGGAGAAGAAAAGATTAATCAATCAGTTAAATTCTCTTAAGGGGATCTTTATCGCTGCTTTGATATCTATTCCAATCTGGTTAATCTTGGGGGTAATCATAGGCTGGATCTGGAAATGATCTCTGCTTAAGAGGAGTGAAAGACTTCATGTAATCCTCCGATAAATAATAAACCTTTCAGTTTCCTTTTCCTTAACATATTTACATTTCAATAGTTCCTCGATCTCAGGGAAGAAAGCAAGTCTTCTCTCTGAGCCTATTTCATCAATAGGATTTTGATCATTCTTTGCCACAATAAAATATTGGGGTTCTTTCTCTTGAAATTCTGCCCATAATATTTTCCGAGTTCCCTCCCGAATATTGAGGTTGCTCTGAATTAAGGGGTAGATAAAGATAAACCGACTGGTGGGTTCTATCTCCGAGAGGAAATAGACCAGAGACTCCCACCCCCAGATAAAGATTTTTTCACCTTCATTGGTATGAGCCTTTAAATAGTCAGCAAGACGGTAATCTTCTCTGAAGGAAAAATCTGTAATAGTATTATATTCTTGAACCTTGTATCTTGAATAGATCTCTTCAGCATTGACTTTTTCCACGCCGATGAGGGCTGAGATAATCCCGGTGCTCACATAAGAATGATAATAGGCAAAGAGAAACTCAAGTAGAAGGAAGGGTATGAAAAGATAGAGGATAAGACTTCTGATCATCTGATGGGCTTTCCGTCCTTGAGAGGGGAGGCGATCGAAGAGTTGAAAGAAACCATAAGAAGTCAGCAATGCAAGCGGAGGTATGAGGATGACAAAATGATAATAGAAGAGCCACCATCCCATGCAGATACTTAAAATTGTTCCAATGCTCCACAAGATGAGTAAAGCCCTCTTTCTCCTCTCTTCCTTGTATAGTTGAGCAAAACCATAGCAAGTGAGGATAGAAACAGTTGCCCATAAAAAAGGAATCTTCGTTCCAATGGCATTGAAGTTATCTTTTAATTTTATCAAGAAATCAAGATCATAGGGGTGGTTGATATGGGCAGTGAGATTAAAGGTTACAATGGAATAGATCGCGTCATCAAGTGCCCCGTATGTCCAGAAGAAGATGATAAAAGGTAAAAGGGCAACAATTATTCCAAAGGAGAACAGAAAAATTTTGGACATACCTTTGAGTATTCCTTTCGAGTTAATACCGTCTTCAATCAACAGGAAAAAGAAAAAAAGGAAAAAAAGAGGAAATATCGTGGACTTGAGAGAGAAGGCAATTCCTCCCAGTATTCCTGCACAGAGGAGAAAAAAAGGAGGTCTTTCTTTTGCTGTAACAGGATTAAGGAGATAAATCATTCCCAGTAAAGGGAGAAGTAAGAATACCTCAGGTTGTCCCCTCCCCCACCATCCTAAGAAAAAAATGCCGCTCGCGAGGATAGCGAATAAAAATGTAGATAGATACGCTACCCTTCGGTTAAACAACTCCTTAGCCAGCTTGAAGAAGAATAACAGAGTAAAGAGGGTATACAAACCATCAAGCAGAGAAATGCTCCTCATCTCCCTGCCCAGCACTTTAAAAGCAAAAGCATACAGGAAATATATCCCTGGAGGTTTATGATCCCAGAGATCGCGATAAGGAATCTTCCCTTGCAGGAGGCCTGAGGCTATGGTAGCAAAGATTCCTTGATCCCTCCCAAATGGTTCGTATAGGGTAGGTAGGCGAAGCAAAATAAAGAGAAGAAGGATTGCAAAAAAACTTATTAATCCCCTTTTTTTCTCTCCCTTCATGGCTATGTTTTGCCCTTTTGGTGATATCTTGTTTCAGGTGTTAGCTTTACCAAAATCAGATTAAAACTCAACTCTGATGAGAGGCTTTAAAGCAAAAGCAAAGATGAACATAAAGATCAAGAATGGCCAGATCCAGTATGCTTTCCATCCCAAAAATCCTATGTAAGCCACAGGATATTGCACTTCGATCTTTTCAATTCCGCTTCCAGGCTTTAGTGAACCCAGACCAGGATGCAAAAAAGTTGAGGAGAAACGAGCCGATTCAACAGGATTGAGCCTGGTATTTCTCAAAGCATCAGCAAAAACCCTAAGATCAATCTGCTCTTGTCCACTCACCAGAAGTTTGACCGTATGATTTCCTTTTTCGTTAACCTTAAGCCGATAGTCTATTTCACGGAATTCTTTACCATTTTCATCTTTATCCTGCAGCCTGAGCGGAGGTGCAGTAAGCTCAAGACCGGGAGAAAGTTTAAGATTAACTGCATTTTCCAATTGAACAACATCCTCTGAGGGTCTCATTTTGAGCAAAAACACCTCTCCAGGCTGAAAAGGACGGTAGTGATAGCGATATTCACAATTGACAAGAAAAATGAGTACGGGCAGGATCATTATTGCAAGCGGGATTAAGGCATAAGTAAAATACCTGACACCTTGAGAAAAAATCCCTGCCTGGGCCTTCAGGATCAAGATGGGATCATCAATAAAAAGCCAGACCTCGACAAAATGTGCCTTGATCCTCTCTCTCGCTTTCTTAATCCCATCCTGGCTTGATGTACATTTGTATATGAAGAGGGCAAATGCGGTGACGAGCAATGTCGCAAAAGCCAAGCCGTAGATAGAAGAAAAGGTGGAAAACGGCAAAAATAAATAATCAATTATTTTCTGTAGAGCAACCAATAGCGCTTGACTCCTGTCCTCAAGATATATACCCTAACCCTCTCAACTTTTTCTTCGTCTCATCCTCAGAGTCCGATCCTCCTGTGCGAGAAATTTCTTTTTCGAGGGTGTGTTCAATAAACTCTTCAACGGAAGCATATCCAGCTTGTTCGGCAAAACTTTTCACCCGCTCATAGAGCTCTTTTTTAATCTTGATTTTACCGCTTCCAAA
>JAPLJA010000245.1 GCA_026388815.1 Pseudomonadota bacterium | reverse complement strand
AAGCTAAGCATGGTAGCTTGTCTTTCAGGTCTTCCTCTCATGGATGCCTCCATTCGTTATTGTTACGGCATCCTATCACAAGAACAGCACAGGCTAAATTTAAAAATGCTCAAATGAAGAGTTTTTCAGCAACCTGCTAGTTTTAATTGACAAGAAAAGGAAAACTGAAAACACGGAAGAATGGGGTCAGGTCTTGATTCATCAGTTATGATCTACGCTGGACAAAGAGAAGGCTAAAGAGATTCCTCGGCAGTAGCGTTATGCCAATAGACCTCTGCTGAGGGAACTATTCGAGAAAGGCAAAATCAAGACAAAAGCAGCGAGAAACGAGATTATCCACCAGGCACACATGCGTCATGGATACACCTTGAAACAGATTGCAGATCATTTGCGCTTGCACTATACTACAATCAGCAAGACGGTCAAGGAATTGGAGAAGATAAACTTATATCCCAAGACCTGACCCCATTTGCTTCTCCCATTTGCTTCTATGACCCCATTTGCTTCTAACCTGGCAGTGCATTGGCCACCGCCGTTAGGTTGGGGGAAAGTTAGCTTATGAAAATTAGATGGTGTCCATATCTTGGCGAGGAATTGCCTGAAGATTCCTTTAATGAGGAGCATATAATTCCGCTTTCACTTGGTGGTAGCAATAAGCTTACCATTGACGTAGAGAAAAAAATAAACGCGGAACTGGGGCGGAAGTTGGACTCTAAAATTGGCAAAGCCCCTATCGTTAGTTCAGCTAGAAAGCATTACTCATTAAAAGGACGAAGCAAACTTGAACCAAGGAAGGATTCGAGGAAGGATTCGAGGGACACTTCCCCTATTTTTAATTGACATAGCAAGTTCTATAAGATAAAACGCAGGCATGCCAAGGATAGCACGAGTCATAGCGGTACAATATCCTCATCACATAACCCAGCGTGGTAATAATCGAGCCGACGTATTTTTTGCTGATGAAGACAGAGAGTATTATAAAAAGACTTTGAAAGGCTATTGTCAAAAATGTGGTGTTACGATATGGGCATACTGCCTGATGAGTAATCATGTTCATATTCTTGCCGTTCCTTCCGGCGAAGAATCTCTTGCCCGAAGCATAGGGAGAACAAACCTGATATACACGCAATACTTTAATCGAAAGTACAAGCGGAGTGGGAGGTTGTGGCAAAACCGGTTTTTTTCGACCATCGTTGAACAAGAGCCGTATTTATGGACAGTGGCGAGGTACATAGAGTGTAATCCGGTACGGGTCGGATTGGTAAAAAAGCCTGAACAATACCAGTGGTCGAGTTGCAAAGCCCATATTGGGGGTACAGGTGACGACTTGGTAACGGAGGATGAATGGCTTGATGGGAGCAATAGAAACGCCTATAAAGATTTTTTGGCACAAGAGGATCCTAAAAGCGAACAGGTGATCAGACGGGCAACATCAACGGGGCGGCCCATAGGGAGTGAAGGATTTATACGCAAGCTGGAGAAGCGTTTATCCCGTAGCCTTATTCCAAAGAAAGCAGGCCGACCCAAGAAAGGTAAGAGTAAGAAAGAACAATAGGGGAAGTGTCCCTCAATTTACCCCCTCAATTTACCCTCAATTTACCTTCTCAATTTACCTTACGTGAGGAGTTTTGCGAGTTCCGCAATGAAATTCGGGAATTGTTAAACGAGGTACTGACACGAAAACGTGGGTAGCTTGTGAGAGAAAAAAATACTATCGCATAACATTTCACTGCACGAAAGGAAAATTGAATAAAGGGGGACGGTTCTATTTATTTGCTTTTATTAATTCTCATCAACTAATTAGCCCTTCTCCTTTTTCTTAAAAACTGAAAATTCTCTCTCTCACGTTAAAAAACCACTCTTGACAATGATACCATTAATGATACTATCATTTCATGGGTAATATAGATGACGTACTTGCACAAATGAAGCGAAATGCAAGAGATGTCCGATTCAACGATCTGTGCAGGGTATGTGATCATTTTTTTGGTGAGCCTCGTCAAAGTGGGAGCAGTCATCGAATTTACAAGACCCCCTGGCAGGGTGATCCCCGCATCAATATCCAGAACTATAAAGGCAAAGCCAAAGCATACCAGGTAAAACAGGTGCTATTGGCTATTGAAAGATTGGAGGTAGATCATGGCCGTGAAAAATGATCGGTATACTTACCGGGTAACCTGGTCTGAAGACGATAATGAGTATGCAGGCCTGTGTGCCGAATTTTCCAGCTTGAGTTGGCTCGATAGAACTCCAGAAGCAGCCTTAAAAGGAATCCGCAAATTAGTTAACGATGTCGTAAAAGATATGCATAACGAAGGTGAAGCTGTTCCTGAACCAATTGCTTGCAAGCGTTATAGTGGAAAATTCATGGTACGGGTTCCTCCCCAAGTTCATCGAAAACTTGCGATCCAGGCAGCGGAGTCTGGGGTCAGTTTGAATCGCCTTGCCAGTTCAAAGTTGAGTCAATAAGACTCCGTACATAATAAATTTCCCCACCGGACGGCTAATAGCCGCCACTGATTTTCGTCACTCAACCCTTCTCTGCTGTTACGTAGTATATTTCATAGGTAAGTGGCAGGCCTGCAGAGGTTTTAAAATTTTCCTCATAGCAGATGGTCAGCCAGCGAAAGAGTTCCTTCCTCCCCAGGCCTTTCGGTGCCCCCCGGGAAACGTTCTGGGCGCCTATTGCCTTCAGCGTAGAAAAAATCGATTTGATGTCAGGATGATACTCCTTTTTTATACTCTTGGTGATATGGATATTGGTAAATCCTCTCTGTTCCAGCATGGGAAGGATAGACCCGGCTTCTGCAAATTCGTGGAAGTGAGGCGGGTGGCCATTCCCTGCCTCCCTTTGAGCATTACGATAGGATGATTTTAGTTCAAACATGGTTTCCTTCCCCAGAAGGGTGCAGGCGAAGTGACCGCGGGGTTTCAGGATGCGGGAGACCTCCCGGAGAGCACCTGGCAGATCATCCACCCACTGATAGGTGAGACTGGATACTGCTAAGTCAAACTGCCGGTCCCGGAAGGGAAGGGATCCCCCGTCTGCAACACTAAAGTGAAGGTTCCTGGCTCCGGCCTCTCTGCTCTTTTCTTCCGCCCTTTTTGCCATAGCCAGGGCAATATCACAACCGAAAATTACTGCACGGGGAAAGAGGGCGGCGATCTGGAGCGTGACAGCACCGGTACCACTGCCAACATCGATGACCTTTTCGGGTGTCAGAGCAATCCCTTTGATACGAGCTATGAGCTCTCCCCCGACGACGGCCTGTATCCTCGCATACTGGTCGTAGGTTGCAGCGCTCCGGTTGAAAGCCTTTCTGAGTCGTGATTTGTCAATCATAGGGAATGGAGGAACCTGGTTAGCCCTGCACGGAATTGCAGGGGGTAGGTTAAGAAAGGTGCATGGCCGCATTCTTTGAGCATGAGCAGCTTCGAGCCCTGCACTTTTTCGTTGAGATAGACGGCTGCTCCCGGCAGGCAGATCCGGTCTTTGTCTCCGTGGACGATGAGCGTGGGGAGTGAGAGCCCGTCTAAAAATTCTCTCAGGTCCTCTTCCATCAGGGCAACAAGGGAGCCTTCAGATGTCTTCTGTGATCCAGCGAATCCCTGGCTGAGGATTTCTTTCGCTGCGCCGATAGTATCTAACCCCTCTTCCTCCGGGGAGAGGATCAGGTCCCGAAACGCCTTCAGGGCCTTCAGGTGATCCCTCTTCACCTGTGCCTTGAGCCTTTTTACCACGGCCAAAGGCAGGGCATGAGGGAAGCCTTCTCTCTGGATCAGTGAGGGGGTGGCACTGACCAAGGTGAGGGATTGCAGCCGCTCAGGGCATAAAAAGAAAAGCCGTATGGCAACGGACCCGCCCATCGACCAGCCGACGACATTCACCTTATTCAGCTCAAGCTGTTTGATCATGTAATTCAGGTCAGAGGCAAACTGCTGGAACGATGGCCTGTCTTCTCCCTTTTCTGATTTTCCATGCCCGCGCAGATCTACCGCAATCAGCTGGAATTGATCTTTGAGATACTTCATCTGACCTTCCCAGATAGTGGAGTTGAATGACCAGCCGTGGATGAAGAGGAGAGGGTTACCTCTGCCGCAGGATTCGTAGGAGAGTTTGCTCCCATCAGGAAGAGTGCAAAAGGGCATGTCAATTAACCAAAAGGGTTCAAGGATTCGAGGGTTCATAAGACCGAAGGCCGCTCTTGCGGTAATCCTTGGGCGAGGCATCGCCTCGCCCCTACAACCCTTGAACCCTTCATACTAAATTATCCCCAGCTTCTTCCCCACCTTTTCCAGTGCATGCAACGCAATCTCCAGTTCCTCGGTTGTATGGGTAGCCATAAGGGCAATCCTCAGGCGGGAAGTTCCTTCAGGAACTGCCGGGGGGCGGATAGCCTGCATCCAGACCCCTTCATCGAAGAGCATCTTTGCCATCTGGACAGTTAGGTGTGGGTCTCCGATGATAACAGGGATGATGGGAGTTTCGGTTCTGGTTATCCGGAAACCGAGGGCTTGAACCCTCGGTTTGAAAAACCTGACGTTCTCCCAGAGCCTCTCCCTCAGGCCGGGATTTTCTTCGATCACCTCCAAGGCGGCAATGCTCGATGCCAGCACGGCGGGGGGGAGGGCAGTGGTGAAGATGAAGCTCCTCGCCGTATTGATGAGATAATCTCTGAGCTCATCATCGCCTGCAATGTAGGCACCGAATCCTCCCAGTGCCTTGGAGAGCGTCCCCATCTGGATGTCAACACTTCTTTCTAATCCAAAATGTTCTACCGTGCCGCTCCCCCTCTTGCCGAGGATGCCGGTTGCATGGGCATCGTCTACCATGAGCAGTGCCGAGTATTGTTCAGCGATGCGGGCAAAATCAGGAAGCGGTGCGATGTCCCCCTCCATGCTGAAGACACCGTCAGTTACAATCAGTTTTCTGCACCCCTTCTTTGTCTTCATCAGACCTTCGAGGCTTTCTGCATCCCGGTGACGGAAGATAACAACCTCTGCCCGACTCATCCTGCAGGCGTCGATGATACTTGCATGGTTCAATTCGTCGCTGAAGATCACATCCTCCTCCTGCATGAGAGAGGTGATGACGCCGAGGTTTGCCATGTAACCGGAGTTAAAGACGAGCGCCGACGGTGTGTTCTTGAAACGAGCCAGTTTTACCTCAAGCTGTTCATAAAGGTTGAGGTTCCCCGAGACCAAGCGCGAAGCACCTGAACCGCAGCCATACTCCTCCACAATCTTTACCGCCTTCTCTTTTAACCGTGGATGTGAGGCAAGTCCAAGGTAGTTGTTCGAGGAGAACTGGATCACTTCTCTTCCCTGAACCTTTACCCGGTGAGACTGCTCCCCTTCTACTGCCCTGAGAATGCGGTAAAACCCTTTCTGCCTGAGATCGTGCAGTTTCAACTGGATAGAGCGCAGGTACTCTTCTTTCACTCTCGTGTCCTATCGTCAACCCAAATTAATAACACCGTTTACCATAGAGGGAAATTTTTTTTACACGGGACTTACCCGTAGTATCTCCAACCTCGGATCAACCTTTTCCACTCTTACCATGATTTCATCGCCAGGCTGAAGCTCTCTGTTCGGGATTGAGGGGTTCACTTCAAGCAGATAGTCAGTTAAGAGAAGGAGATAGCCTCTGTGGTTTCTGTCCAGAACCATGGCAGTTACCTTTTCTCCGATCATTCTTTCCAGGTATCTCAAGAGCCAGTATCGCAGTCTCTGCTGTTCTACCATTTTGATCCGGTTCTGCGTGCTCTCAAGCTCTGTAATAATTCTCTTTAATTCCTCCTCGCTGTATTCCGGCTGGCTGCCGTTCAGGACAGACTTTAACTGCCTCTGTATCACTAAGTCCATATATTTCCGGATAGGGGAGGTCATAGTGGTATAGCAATCCAGTCCCAGGGTGCTGTGGCACTGAGGATCTGTTCCGATCTCTGCCCGGCTTAAGAGTCGCCTCTGACGGTAATTCAAAAGGAGCTGGGGAACACGGTCAGGTGCGCTATCTATCAGTTCCCTCGGTTCCAGCTGAGAACGGTAGATGGCTGGCACGCCCCTTTCCTTGAAAAATCTGGCTGAAAGCCAGTTAGCGAGTATCATGAACTCTGATACGATAGTCTGGCTTGCGGTTTCTTTTTCTCTTTTTTCAACGAGAATGGTTTTGTCCCTGTTCACTCTGACCATGATTTCAGGGATGGACAGGATCAGTGCACCCTGTTCAATCCTCTTCCTTCGCAGGCCCTGACTGAGAGCCAAGAGAAGGGAAAAACGCTCATCGCTCCCTACCATACGGTCAACCTCGCTGTAGGCAAACCGCTCTTTGATCTCTATGATGGTCGGGACGATCTCAAAACCGAAAAGATTCCCGTCCCGGTCGAGATCGGCGAGGATACTGATAGCCGGCCTCTGTCTCGCTGCTACCAGGCTGCAGAGGTCCTCGGAGAGCATGAGCGGGATCATGGAGATCTTTCCCTCGGGCAGATAGATCGTCTCACCTCTCTCAAAGGCTTCTTCATTGATCAGGCTGTCAACCGGCAGGATCTCAGCTACATCGGTAATATGAATGCCAACCCGGAACGTGGTTTCATCCTTTTTCTCCAGGCTCAGCGCATCGTCCACGTCCCGGGTGGTTTCATAATCGATGGAAAAGCAGGGAAGAGAGGTTATGTCTCTTCTCGTATTTTTCCAGATTCCCGGACTGCACTGTGAACAGATCTTTTCCACTTCCGAGAGCACTTCTTCCGGCCATTCAACAGGGACCTGAAACTGGTGGAGGAGCAGATTCTCATCCTCATTCCATACACCCATCTTAACCATGAGCTTGAAGGCTGCATTGGGCTGGGTAAGTTTTGCCCGGTTGAGCAGCTCTCTGGTCTGGGAGTAGTTCGGGCCTTCCTCACCGTAGATTGCCATCTCTTTCAGCAGGTGAATGAATTCCTGTTTTCTCGAAGGCTCTGCTGTTTCCTTCTCCTCCCAGATTGCCCTGAGCCATTCACTCCCCTCCTGTAACATCTCCTCCCTTTCCATTTCCTTCTGGATCCTGAGAATGTTCTGCTCCACCTGGAATGGAGTATAGGGGGAGAACTTATCCTTCTGGAGCTTGAAATAGAGCCTGTCCTCAAAAAGTACCCTCAGCACCGCCCCCTCATGCTCCAACGATGACCCCTTTCCAAAGACCACCTCAGCGAGGTAGGGTATGGAGAATGATTCTCCCTCATCCTTAACCATCTCCCAGAGATCCTGGGGGGAGATTTCACCCTTTAATGTTTCCTGCTTTTCCCCAACGCCTTTGAGCCTCTCTACCAGCGTTGTTCTGGATTCAGTGAGGTTGAGGCTGTATGGTGACTTCAGGAGGATCCGTTGAGCGCTCAGGTTGGTTTCACGGTTCGACTCGGTGAGGCAGTGGAGGCGATCCTTCTTTACCTCCAGGCAGACGCCCAGGAGGATTTCCTTATTCTCGATAAATATAACGATTTTTCCCGGTTCCATATCAATGGTTAAAGACAAAGATTAGTAATTATTCAGATAATTGGCAAGCGAATTCTCTGGTTAGTGAATCGAGAAGCGTAAGAAGTGAGGCATGAAAAGGAGAGAAGGAGATGACAGAGCCATCTTACCTCTGACGTCTTACGTCATCCTCACTTGAGGATTTCTTTGACCTTCGTCAGGAACTCATTCAAGTCAGAAGACTTTTCTATGTAGGCATCGGAACTCCAGCTCCTGAAGTCCTGCTTGTACTCTCCGTAAGCAGTGCAGAGGATTACCGGTACATCCCGTGATCTTTCCCGAATCAGCTTAAGAATGTCAAGCCCGTCAAAACCAGCCATGTGGATATCCAGGGTAATGAGGTCCGGATTATGGGTATTCAGCTTCTCTAAGCCCTCAAGCCCGTTGGAGGCGAGAATTACCTCATACCCTTTGTCCTGTAACTCCTCCTGGTAGAGCAGGCGGACGTTTTCCTCATCATCGATAACAAGGATTTTTTTGGAACGCTTACCTCTTTTTCTCATCGCCTCCCCCCCCCGTTCCCGTGTGTCCTAATGGTATTCCATTCCCATGAAGAGGCAGCCGGATGGTAAAGGTGACCCCTTTTTCCAGGTTGTTCCGGGCCTCAATGCTCCCCCTGTGGTAGGAGATAATTTTCTGAACGATGGAAAGACCCAACCCCACCCCTTTGTCACGGGTGGTGAAGAAGGGATTGAAGATGTTATTCAGGACTTCAGGGGGTATGCCCTTGCCGGTATCGCTCACCTCAATGACAGCGGCATTGTCTTCCCAGACAGGGTAGCTTTTCACCGTGAGGGTTCCCCCTTCTTCCATGGTTTCAATGGAATTGTAAAAAAGATTGATGAAGACCTGCTTGATCTGCTGAAAATCGCAGTGAATCAGGGGAAGATCAGGAGACAGATTCTTTTCAACCTGGATTCCGGTGTCATCTAAATTTTCAGAGACAAGGGTAAGGGTGTCTTCCAGAATCTGGTTGAGATTATTCGCCTTGAGATCGAGCTTTGGCTCTTTGGAAAAGATGAGGATGTCGGTTAAGGTTTTTTCGAGCCTCTCAACCTCTTTCACGATGATCTTAGAGTAACTCTTTTCCGTGGGGGTTGTGGAGCTTTTTTCCAGCCTCCGTGCAAATCCTCCAATAGCCACTAAAGGATTTTTAATCTCATGCACAACAACCGAGGACATCATGCCGAGGGTGGCGAATTTTTCATTCTGGATCAGTTTTTCCTGAGCAATCCTTAATTCTTCGTTCATCACCCCGAGGTTTTCATACAGGCGGGAGTTCTCAATGGCGAGACCGACGTGGTTTGCCAGCATGATGAGAAGCCTCACATCATGTTCGGTAATCGGCTTCTGGTTGAACAGGTTGTCAACCATGATCACCCCGATTGCCCCTTTTTTCCCGCACACCGGAACGAGGGCATACGGTGCTGCAGGAATCCTGGAAAAGATCTGTTGGGAGATGATGGAGTCCTGGTGGGGATTGCCGGTGATGAACGTTTTTTCAAAGAGAACAGCCTCGGCGAGAAGACCGCTCTCTTCTCTGAGCGGTAATTTTACCTCTCGCACTGTTCGGTCTACCAGAGAGGATACCCTGCTTGTTTTCCATCGCCGGTGAGATTTGACCCATTCGAGGAATCCTTTGCCGTTCTCTGAAAGCTCCTTCCACACTTTCCCTGCTTCTTCAGCACTGTCTGGACCGACCCCTATCTTTCCCTCGATAAGCTTTTTATTCTCGCTGACAAGGAAGAGCATGGCCCGGTTGAAGCCCAGGCCTTTCCCCATCGTAACTGCTGCCAGGGTGATATGAAAGAGGTCTTCTAATTTGATGGTGGTCATCAGCGCCTGAGACAGTTCATAGAGGAGAGAGAGTTCTCTGACGATCGTTTCCTTCTCACTGGT
>JAPLJA010000141.1 GCA_026388815.1 Pseudomonadota bacterium | reverse complement strand
GACTTGTCGGGCAAGGTTTAATAGTTTTATTATCAGAATAAGATAATTACATCAACATACTTTCACCACAGAACAGGTTACTGAATGGAGGATTGAATTACCGTGACGGTCTGGACATACACCATCCTCAGCGTTTGTATCATCAGCCTGATATCGTTAATCGGTGTCTTTTCGCTTGCTCTTGCGAGAGATAAACTGCAAAAGATACTGCTCTTCCTCGTCAGTTTTGCAGCCGGGGGACTCTTTGGAGATGCCTTTATTCACCTGCTCCCTGAATCGTTTAAGAAACTCGGTTGGGAATCACCATCATGGCGCTGCTGGTGATGGGGGGGGTAGTGGAGAACCTGGGAAACAACAAAGATGTATTACGTTGATGATATAAAGATTACGTTTAGGGAAAACTAAAATAGAGGGTTCCAGGGGCCGAGGGGTCTGGGATTCAAGTGATGAAATGAATTTTTTAATTTTATCTATACTTAAACCCTCGAACCCTTTTCAAGGCCGGAAATAATGGTACCTTCTCCATACGAGAATGCAAAAGGCGACTTGCCAAGGGTAGACTCAATCTCTTCTCCGTTCTCAAGTCGCAGAGTATAATCCATGGTAACAACTTTTCCTGGCTGTATTCTCATAGTAGCATCCAGATTTCTAATACCTTCGCTTCCCGCCTCCGCCTCCGCCAAACCGCCTGCCCCCACCGTCGCCACCTTTCTTCCCGTCACTCCTCGCTTCATTCACGATGATCTGCCGCTCAGCAACAGTCTGGCCATTGAGCTGCTTAATGGCTTCGTTTGCTTCGTTTGGATTGGCCATTTCAACAAAACCGAATCCCCGGGACTGTCCTGAATATCTGTCCGTCACGATGTTAACAGATTCAACCTTTCCTACCTTACCAAAGAGTTCCTCCAGCATTTCTTTCGTAACTGCATACGAAAGATTCCCTACGTATAACTTGCGTCCCATACTCTTCTCCTTTCTTCCGGCTGAACGTTTTACGCCTGCCATAAAAATAAAACCCCGCGGCTTAAGAAAGCCTTTGGGGTTATGTACACGCGCACCGCAAAAGCATTCAGCGATATCGGCACAATAACAAAAGCTACGATCGTTGTCAATGTTAAAAGCGTATATATTTCCTTGTTGCCAGAAATCCTGGACTGCCCTTCATTTTTCGTACAACATAAGGTATACTCGCAATACATTTCTCCCCATCTTTAACCTCAAAAGAGGTCAAACAATGGCTGAACAAAAAACCCGTTTTTACCGCAGTAAGGTATTTTTTATCCCCCTGCTCGTTATTCTCGTGCTGGGGATTTTTCTCTGTGGACTTACTACTTCCGCACACCTGTCTTGATGTCCCTCTTCAGTACGAAGAGCTATCCGGTTGTCGTCGTCTCCGGCACTTGGGAGGAGATGGGATACCAGGTGGGCTCAAGGCCGGAGTTTGCAAAGGGCATCCACCGGACAGCATTGTTCCTGAAAAGGCCCTTCCCCCCTGAGAAGGCAGCTTATTATTTTGACAGGGTAAAACACCTCATACCCCAGAGCATCCTCGGCCAGATGAAGGGGCTTGCCAGGGGTGAGGTTAAAGCGCTCGGCATTTCCTCTGGAGAGGCCTGGAAGGATGTGCTCATCTGGAACTTCTTTGTAACCAGTACCTACATGAAAGAGAGGAAAGGCTGCACCGACTTTGCCGTGACATCGAAAGACGGCTCGTTCCTCGCTCACAACACTGATGTGAACTATCTCTACGCCCTCGGAGGCTCTATCATCATTTTCAAGCCGAATCCAGGCATGGGGTATTCATTCGTCTCCTTCTACCAACCAGGTTATACAGGAGTAGCACTGGGAGAGAATTCCGCGGGTCTGGCTGTAGTCTTTAATGCTGCCTACCCGAGCAAGAGGAATTACGGCCTTCCGCCTGAGATGTTTGTGAGAAAAGTCATGCAGGAGTGCGGTTCCCTGGAAGAGGCCGTCGAGGCCTTCCGGTCATTTCTGAAAAAGGGTGGCCGCTTTGCCCACAACGGGGCTATTTTCACCTTCATGGATTTCAAGGCACGTAAGATGGCACGGGTCGAGGTTACCCCAGACAGGGTTGAGGTTGACTATGGCGTGACAGAGGGGGATAAACATTTTGTTGTTGCCACCAACCATTACCGCCTCATGCCTGAACGGAACGACCGGGAAGATTTCAATACCAGTTCCTATGCACGCTATGAGCGGTGCAGGATGCTCCTGAAAATGGAAAGCGATCTCTCGATGAAAGGCATTATGAAAATATTAACTGACCATGACGGTAAAAATCCCGGCACTGATCACACCATCTGCCGCCACAAGAACCTGAATGTGGGGACGAACAGCTCTCTCTTCTTTGATGACAAGTTTGTTCTCTACTACATTCTCGGCAATCCCTGTCAATACTGGAAAGATCCGTCCGTGCTACAGGTAGTAAGGTGGAAGGAAAGGTGAGAGATTATTTTTTAACGCTGAGTGCTTCTTTAATCTTGACGCCGAGGCCCCTTGCCTCATCCATGACATCTTTCTTCTCTCTGACATCCCCCATCCCAGCAATTGCCCCGAGCTTTCCAACGAGATTCATATCACCGAAACCTACGAAGCTCTCCATCGTTTCCAGGGCCCGTTCCACCCCATGGCCTGCGACTGCTGACACGATGGCAGCAGGTTTGCCTGCGAGGGGTTTCCTGCCATGCCCGGGCATTTCAGATTCCTTCCCGATCCCCATGTAGCCGAGGGCAATGCTCCTGTCCATCATGCTCTTTACCAGCCCTGATACATCTCCATAATAGCAGGGAGAGCCTATGACCATGGCTTCGCACCCTATCATCTTTTTATAGAGATCGGCCATCCCGTCCTTCTGCCAGCAGTTGCCCTCGCGAGCGCACCTCATGCACCCGTCACAGTAACCCACGTTGATGTCATACAGCCATACAAGTTCTGATTGCATTCCTGTTGCTTTTAAAACTTCCTCAACGAGGGCACCAGTATTCCCCTCTTTTCTGCCGCTTCCGCATATTCCAAGTATCATTTTACTCTCCTTCCTTGATAATGATTTTTAAATCCTTCCGCACAAGATTAAAGTTTTGTGCTTTGTATCTGTAGTACAGACATAAACAGACCCTTTCTTTATTTTATTCCGGCGGTGTGGCAGGCAGACGATTTCCTTCTTTAATAATAGCAACCGCCTGGGCGAAACGTTTGTGGAAGGTTGTTTCAGTCAGCGCCGTTGTAATGCTCATAGAAATTCTCCGTTTTGTAACAACGGTAACCCGTGTGTCATTTTTGTCAACGGGTTCTATCCAGGCTCCCATTAATGTCCCTCCCAAGGCCTGCTCACTGCTTGCTAATAGATAACCTTTCGTCCGGTGTACCTCTATAGAGTCTGCACCTTCCCAGATGAAAACAGTCCTCGCGATTTCCCATGCCTGGTCAGCATCTACGGAATAGACCTTACTCGTACCCTCATCTTCGGCCGTCAATACGTCACTCTTTGTTGCACACCCCGAGAACCACTGCAACATCACAATGAGAGCTAAAATTACTCCGGTCTTTTTCATATGCGACTCCATTTTCATTTTAATCTAAGCTCATTTTACAGAAACATCTAAGAACCAGTAACCATCCCGCAGAACCTGCTTTCCCATCTCAAGCTGAATCGGATGAGAGAAGATCGAACCATCGGTAACCACCGTGTGGTACTCTCCTTCCTCCCCTGATGCATCGATCCCCTCACGTTCAATCTCTTCAATCACACTCGCATTGAGTACCTTGCCCAGAAATCGTCTGTCCAGCACGCCATCCTTGACGGTGACGATCGTTGCCGTAAAGCCGGCCCCGAGCAGCTCTTCAAGTAAATCGCGCCGGGCCTTCTTCCAGAGGGGGAGGTGCGATTGAAGAGCGACAGATGAACATACACGCTCTACCCACTTACGATGATCATCCATGTCGATATCACCGAACACCCCGATCTCAATCCCATCTTTTTTCAATTCCCGGAGGGCGGAGATAAATTCTCTCTCATAATCGTCCCACGTTGCTGCACGCGTAACAAGGGGAATACCGAGTTCCTCGGCCTGCTTTTCTATGACGGTGATATGAAGGCCGTGTGACCTGCTCCGTTCACCGCCTTCTGTCAGCATGGTCAGCAGGAGCCGCGGCCTACCCCCTTCCCTGAGGGCGTGATACAGTGCAAGGCACGAATCCTTCCCCCCGCTCCACGAGCAGAAGAATGGAGCACTACTATTTCCTAAAGTCTGACTCATTCCTCATTCCGCAATTCACAGTATCATTTATCATTTTACAGGCTGTGGACCAGGTCCACAAGGTACTTCAGCTTTTCAAACGGAGTGTCCAGGATTACCCAGCCACCGAGGCTGAAGATGGGGCAGGAGCATCTTTCCCCTCTACTACAATCTCCTGCACCCTCTTCTTAATCACTGCATCCGACCCAAAGAGGAGATAAGGCTCCATATTTCCCGGGACGGTTTTCTTCCCGTCGATTCGCTTGATCCCGTCCGCCAGATTGATGGTCCAGTCGAACCCGATGATGGCAATAATTTAAAAAAAAGTCCTGCTTGTCAATAATTATTCTTGCAGATGAAATTCGAATGGGGTGTTGGCTACATCATGGGGGGTTTTTTTATTGACATTCGTTCCCATCATGGATACAAAGAAACAGAGAAAAGAAGAATATTATTAAACCCACAGTTTAGGAGGGAAGATGAAAAAACATATTTTTACGATCGGCATAGTGTTCTCACTCTTGTTTATTGGCTACCCGCAAGCCGCACTGAGTCAGGAAGCTTATATAGGAGAAATCCGGTACTTCGCTTTTAACTTCTGCCCCGCGGGCTGGATGCAGGCGAACGGACAATTGCTCCAGGTCTCGCAATACTCGGCTCTGTATTCCCTGCTTGGGAACTATTATGGAGGCGAGGGGTACACGACATTCGGTCTGCCTGATCTGCAGGGACGCTTTGCGCTGGGCACAGGAAACGGCGCCAACCTTACTCCGCGCCTTGTAGGCGATAAGGGCGGCGCAGAAACCACAACCCTAAGTGTCGTCCAGCTTCCTGCACACAATCATGCTCTTTTGGCATTCCCGGGGCCCGGCAACACAAACAGCGTGACTAATAAGTCGCTGGCCCGGCCTCAAGGCAACGACGCCGACGGGACCGACCCGAACATTCAATCTTACAGCACTAAGGATCCCTCGGCAGCGATGGATCCGCTGTCGATCGGGCAGACAGGCACCGGCCAGCCGATCTCCATAATGCCGCCGTTTACCGGCCTCACCGTTTGTATATGCACGACTGATGGATACTACCCTCCGCGCGAATAGCTGACATGGTCTAGATTGACCGCCTCAGAAGCACAGGGCTGAAGAGGCGGTCGATCTTCCTGTTTTAAAAAAGGATGAGTATAATAAGGGTTACCTATGAAAAAGGCCGTCAAGCAAACACTGCATACAGCGTCCAGACCGCTATTCCTGCCCAGATTACTATGGCTAACCAAGCCCTGCGGAACATCTCCGATCGTGTGCCGACTATTTCCTTCCCCAAGGCAAGCAATTTGTCTAAATAGGGAACCATGGTCAATCCTATTAACACCGAGGTAAACAACATCACCGCAGCCACTTGTACGATACTCAAGCTCTTGAAAATAATGTAGCCAATAATAACTGTCAGGAGTACATACACTATTGTCGTAAATGCGTAGTTGCTCACTATTGAATCGACTCCCTTCATCCAGACTTTTGGATTAACAGCAACAAATAACAGCTTGAGCAAAACCAGGACCGCGAAAACGACAGCTAAAATCTCGATGGGCGTCATTGCTTACCTCTTTTCCGTCATCTCTCTCTGAGAGATATTCGTTCATTCCGAATTCTGCAATCCCCATTCCGCAATCTATTACAGCAGCCCGCACCTCCCCGGCTCGCACTCCGTCACTACTATTTCTTCCCCCTTCCCTACCTTCAGCAGTTCTTTTGCGTTCCCGTTCTTCATCGAAATCTCCAGCCAGTCTGAACTGCTGAACAGGGCCAGGAGATCACCTTCCTTCCCTTCGTAGTAGGCATCAGAGACCCTGTTAACCACGAGGTAAGCCACGCGTATGGCAAATCTTTTATCGCGGGTAAACGAGATAAATGTCTGACGTGATATATTGGTGATGAGATTTCCGAAGCGGTCAATGTGGATTACCTTGCCCTTGATCTGATTTCTTGAAATCTCGGGCGTGAAATCGTCAAGGATCACCGGGTCACTTATTTCTCTCCCCAACTCGCCGGGGTCAAGGCCCAGGGAAAGGTGAGCGGCAACGGGCGCGAATACATCCCTGCCCTGGAAGGTCGAGCTGATACGGGGGAGGAAATATTGTTTGTTCGTCAGCTCAAAGGTATGCTTCTCTCCTTCTTTCAGATAGACCGTGGTGAACACCCCGTTATCCGGTCCGACAAAAAGATGGCCATCTGCCGAAAGGACTATCGGTCTGCGGGAACTCCCCACGCCAGGATCAACCACAACGACATGGATGGTGCCCTGAGGAAAATAGGGATAGGCATTACCGAGGATGAAGGAAGCCTCGGTAATGCCCTGAGGAGAAATTTGGTGGGCTACATCTACTACCTGGCAGGAAGGATTTAACCTGAGGATCACCCCTTTCATAACTCCGGCGTATTCATCTCTCTCCCCGAAGTCGGTGATAAGGGTTATAATCCTTTGCCTCATCACACCTTAGCAGGGTGATCAAAAACGCCCATCTGCATCGTTCCCCTCATCCTTCGTCGTTGCAGCGTACGTTCCAGTACGCCTCACTCCTCAGGATTTCAGGCGCCTTGCATCTGGACATTTTTGATCACCCTTACAAACAGTTGCTTTCTCAGCAAACTGTTACGTTATATCTTCAAAGGTGCAGAGCTTTTTGAATTCCCGAAATCTCCTCTCAATCTCCGGGTAGGTAAGGTACTTCATCCGGTTCAGACTGAAGTCCTCGACGTTAAAGGAGGCCATGACACTTCCGAAGATCATTGCCTGCCTGATCACCCCGTCTTCTGCATTCCGCGTATTGGCGAGATAGCCCATGAACCCGCCGGCAAAGCTATCACCGGCACCGGTCGGGTCGTAGATGAATTCAAGTGGATAGGCCGGGGCTGAAAAAACCGAGTCGCCATGGAACATGAGTGCCCCATACTCCCCCCGCTTTACGATCAGGGTCTTCGGCCCCAGGGAGAGAATCTTCTTTGCCGCCTTGACCAAATTGGGCTCCTGCATAAACTCCCGTGCCTCAGCCTCATTGATAACAAAGATATCAACCCTGGCAACTGCTTCCTTGAGTTTATCCGGCTTGCCTTCAATCCAGAAGTTCATCGTATCGAGGGCAACCAGTTTCGGATTTTCCACCTGATCTAATACCCGGAGCTGAAGTTCCGGATCAATATTGGCTAAGAAGACATATTCGGCGTCACGGTACCTCTCCGGTATCTCTGGGCGGAAATCCTGGAATACATTGAGCCTCGTATCGAGAGTCAATGCCTCATTGAGGTCAAATCCATACTTGCCCTTCCACCGGAAGGTACTGCCCTTCACCTTCTTCAGGCCCCCGATGTCAATATTCTTTTCTTTTAAAAATTCGAGGTAGAGGGAGGGGAAATCCTCTCCCACCACCGCAACTATTCCTACTTTCGAAAAAAAACTGGCTGCAACAGAAAAGTAGATGGCTGAACCACCCAGGACATCCTCGACCTTGCCAAAGGGTGTCTCTACTGAATCAAATGCCACGGAACCAACTACCAGAATATCAATAGAGCTGCTCATAGTTTGCCTGTTTCGATACACCTTCTTCAGTTAATGTTAGCCTTACCACCTCACCTGACGTGCCCTGACCGGGGAGTTCTTTCTCATTAAAAAAGAGCGCCACGCCACCGGCATTTCCAATCTTCAGCCTGATAATACGGTCTGCTCTCAAAACGTAGGTATCACCTGCCTGCAGCAGGACCTGGGAAGATTTTTCATCATCTGACCTGAAGCCCACCCAGGTCTCCTCTCGTGCCTTGAACACGAGGTTTAACTTCTTGACCTCAGAGCCTTCAGCAATTGCCATGCCGCTCTCCTTCTGAGAAAATACAGACGGCGGCTCCTGCTCTTTTACTTTCTCGGGAACAGAGACCGGCTCTGCCGGGATCTCTGCATTCTTTTTTTCTGATACGGCAGCGCTCTGAGGCGGGGAAACAGCTTCTTCCTTTTTCGCCGATGGAGACGGCCTCGTGGAGATAAGGTACACAATAACGAGCAGGACAATGCCTATAGCAGCAAGGGGGATCAAAAATGCCTTAAGGAAAGGCCTTCCCCGTTTTTGCTGACCTGCCTCTTCTTCTTCCTCGGCATATCTGCCGGCAACCTCTTTGTACTTCTTCATGACCTCGCCGCAATCAAGGCCGATGTGGTTTGCGTAGGCCCTTAAAAACCCCTTCACAAATACCGGCGGAGGAAGAAGGGTGTAGTCATCATTTTCGATTGCTGAAAGAATCCCTTTGCGGATCTTGATGGCAGAGGAAATCTCCTCCAGGGAGAAATTTCGTGCCTCCCGCTCCTTTCTCAGGTAGCTTCCCAGTGTTTCCACTATTCCCTCTCTCCTATTTAAAACTTCAATATCACAAAACTTTCCTGCATACAAGGATTTTTGACAAGGATTTTAGACATATCCAAGTTCCTTGAAAATAAAGCTCTCTTCTGATATATTTAATATATGAAACGCATTTTAACTATCGCTGCCTCTGATTCCGGAGGAGGCGCCGGGATCCAGGCAGATATAAAAACCATCACCCTGCTCGGCGCCTACGGGATGAGTGCTCTCACTGCGCTTACCGCCCAGAACACGAGAGGGGTTAAGGGCATCCAGGAGATACCCCCCGAGTTTATCGAGCTCCAGATAGATACCGTCCTTTCTGACATCGGAGCGGATGCCGTCAAGACCGGTATGCTCGTCAATGCCCAGGTTGTCAGGGCGGTGGCACGAAAGATACGGCAGTATGACCTTACCAGGGTGGTGATCGATCCGGTAATGCTTGCAAAGAGCGGTGACTCCCTCTTAAACGAAGAAGGACGGGCCTTTTTAAAAAAAGAGCTCATCCCCCTTGCCAGTCTCATTACTCCGAACCTCTCCGAGGCGAGCGTGCTCTGCCGCCGGCAGGTCGTTGACCTTGACGGCATGAAGGAAGCGGCGCAGGTAATAAAGGAGATGGGAGCCCGCCACGTGCTCATCAAAGGCGGACACCTGAAAGGGAAAGCAACAGACCTTCTTTTCGACGGCAGAGAATTCTTTGAATTCTCCTCGGAAAGGATCAAGACAAAAAATACTCACGGCACCGGCTGCACACTGTCTGCTGCCATTGCAACCTTTCTCGGCCAGGGGTTCACCGTCTATGAAGCGGTCGAGAAGGCAAAACGCTTCGTGACGGAGTCCATCCGATTCGGTCTGAATGTGGGCAAAGGACAGGGCCCCGCGAATCCCTATGCCGCAATCAGCGGCGAGATGGAGCGGGCTAACGTTGTCAAGGACCTGAAGGCTGCGCTCGGAAGGCTTGCATCAGCCCGCATCGGGAGTCTCATCCCGGAGGTACAGTCCAATCTCGGCTACGCCCTAACTTCTGCAATAAGCCCCGACCAGGTATTTGCCTTCCCGGGGAGGATCATTCGTTGCAAGGACAGCATCGTAACCGTTGCCGATCCCGAAGCAGGGGCATCACAGCATATCAGTTCAGTCATTCTTACCGTTATGAGGAGCAACCCTGAATTCCGTTCAGCCATGAACATCCGCTTCGCTCCGGAGATTGTAACGCTGTGCAGAAGGCTTGGATTTACCGTAAAGGGCTTCAAACGTGAAGACGAACCGAAGAGGACAAAGGCAAAAGAAGGGGCGAGTTTATCGTGGGGCGTGGCAAAGGTTTTACATGGAATGAAGAAGATACCAGATATCATCTATGATTACGGAGACGTGGGCAAGGAGGCAATGATCCGGGTTATCGGGAGGACACCCCTTGAGGTCTCTGAAAAAATCATACAGATTGCAGGAAAACAATGACCAGGCTGGAAAAAGCGAAAAAGGGAATCATCACGGAAGAGATAAAGAAGGTCGCCCGGAGCGAAGGCGTGCAGGCAGAGTTCCTCCGGGAAGGGATTGCACGGGGGGAGATTACCCTGGTAAAAAACCTGAGGCGCCGGAAGATTAAGACGCTGGCCATCGGCAAAGGTCTCAGGACCAAGATCAATGCCAACATCGGCACCTCAAAGGATCACCAGAACCTGAAAGAAGAAATCAAAAAGATGAGGGTTGCCATCGAATACGGCGCTGACACCATCATGGACCTGAGCACCGGCGGCGATCTGGATAAAATCAGAAAAACCATCTTGAGCGAGTCAACTGTCCCGCTGGGAACTGTCCCCATCTACCAGGCAGCAGTGGAGACCGTTAAAAAGAAAAAGTCCATCGTCAACATGGAGGTTGAGGATATATTCAGGGTGATCGAAAAACAGGTCGAGGACGGCGTTGACTTTATCACGGTGCACTGCGGGCTGACCAGGGAATCGGCACGAAGGCTCAGGGACGAGGGGAGGCTCCTGGACATCGTGAGCAGGGGCGGCGCCTTTACCGTGGAATGGATGGCTTATAATAAAAAAGAGAACCCTCTCTTCGAGCACTACGACCGCCTCCTTGAAATCGCCAGGGCGTATGACGTAGTGTTAAGCTTGGGTGACGGGCTGCGTCCAGGGTGCCTCGCTGACGCCACTGACCGGGGACAGGTTCAGGAACTTATCATCCTGGGAGAACTGGCTGAACGGGCATGGGCAAAGGGGATACAGGTCATGATCGAAGGGCCCGGCCACGTACCGATTAACCAGATTGAGACCAACGTAAAGTTGGAGAAACACCTCTGTCACGGAGCGCCATTCTACGTGCTTGGACCTCTGGTTACAGACATCGCGCCCGGTTATGACCATATCACCTCTGCCATTGGCGGCGCCATTGCCGGCGCCTGCGGGGCAGATTTCCTCTGTTATGTGACTCCCTCGGAACACTTGCGGCTCCCCACCATTCACGACGTGCGGGAAGGGGTAATCGCCTCCCGGATTGCTGCCCATGCCGCTGATATCGCCAAAGGGGTCACTGGCGCACTCGATCAGGACATCAAGATGGCCAGGGCGCGAAAGAGCATGGACTGGGAGAGTCAGTTTCGCCTTTCCCTCGATCCGGAGAGATCCAGAGAACTCCGAAAGAGCAGGCGGCCCGAGGATAAAAAGGTCTGCACCATGTGCGGTGAGTTCTGTGCGATCAAGCTCCTGAATGAGGAGGAGAGGTGGAACTTTTAGCAGGCTGCTGAAAAATGCCCATCTGCATAAACGCGAAGCCCGCTCTTGCGGTAAATTCTATCGTAAGAACGACCAAACGTTTTATTCAGGAGCGGCCCAAGGTTTTATACTCCTCAGGACTTCGGGCGCCTTGTCCGCCACAGGCGGAGACATTTTTGATCAGCCTTACAAAAGTCACTTTTTCACCAAACTTTTAAGGAATGTCCTTAATCTTCAAACTATCTTTTTTAATTATCTTCATCCTTTTTGAATCTATTACCTCACTCAATCGAAATACCATCTGGCAGGATGACCTCTCCCTCTGGAAGGATACAGTCAAGAAATCACCGGGCAAGGCACGAATCCACAATAATCTGGGAACAGTATGCCTCGGGGTGTCAAAGAAATGGGCCTTCGATGAATTCAGGGAAGCGATCAGGCTCAATCCCAATCTTGCCGAACCCCACAACAACCTGGCAAGCCTCTTGAATGAACTGGGCAGATACGGGGAAGCCCTGCATGAGCTTGAAGTGGCCTTGCAGATCTGGCCTTCCTATGCTGACGCACACAGCAACCTGGGAAACGCTCTGAAAGGAATGGGGAGATATGACCTGGCTGAGCAGGAGTTCAGAAAGGCGATTTCCTCTAAACCGGGGCATTATACCGCCTGGATGAACCTGGGGAACGTGCTGTATCAACAAGGACGTGCGCAGGAGAGCCTGAAAGCATATCAGCGGGCAATTGAGTTAAAGCCTGATTATGCGGAGGCGTATAACAATCTCGGGAACCTCTACCGCGTCCAGGGAGAGAATGAGAAGGCAGTAAGCTCTTACGAGACGGCTATCCGATACAAGCCAGGGTATGCGGAGGCTTACAACAATCTGGGGAACATGTATAAAATACGGGGGGACATATCGAGGGCTATTCTCACCTATCAGGAGGCTCTGCGGGCAAACCCCTCCATTGTCGAGATCCACATCAACCTCGCAAACGCCTACATAACGCAGGGGGATATGGCGTCGGCAGAGAGGGAATGTGAAATCCTTGAAAGGATTGCCCCCAACCACCCCCTGCTCAATCAGCTCAAGGCGATGATCTCACGCTAAGAGTTTCATTACTGCATTGACAAGGTGATGGGCACACACCTCGCTTCCCGCCGCTCTGCATCAATCCGCGCATACTCCTCATCGCCCGGGATCACGCGACGGAACAAGATGACACCTTTATTGCTTGGTGCCCGGACCACCTGCGCGCCGCCCGATACATCGTCCGTCGGACTGCTCGGCCCTGCCAGCACGATATCAATTCTCCCTTCGGCAACCTGTTGGTCGTTGACGACGAAAAAATTGTCCGTGTTATCGGCAAACAGGGAAAGCGACATATACCCCCGATGCACAGGTACCGTAATACGCAGCGGATGATGTGAGACGTCGAAAACACAGACTGAATAGGCGAGATCAGGGCTTGGGCGGACGATAGCACGGGCTGAGGCGTCAGCCCGGGCAGGATGGGTCAAAACGTTATAGCCAGTCCCTGCCGCCAGCTTGGCCATCGCCCTGGCCATGAGCAAGCGTGGCATGACGACTATTGTCATCAGATGGATCAAAGCCGCGAGTGCCATGGTACATACAACCCATCGGGCAGACCTCTTCACGGGCAGTTCTCCTTCACGATGCGCGGCAACGGCGTTGATTCGGGATATTCATAGACAGAAGGATCTGGATTGTAGAGCCGAATGGTTAACGTAAAGTGCCGGCTGCCGGCAGACGGAAGCCAGTTGCCTTCCCTGGCTTCCGGCGATACACGGATTGTGTACGTGCCATCCGGGTTCCACCTGACAGTTGTTATGGAGTAGGAGTACCGGTTGATCTGGTTCGGTACCAGGAAGTTGTCCTGACCATAGAGCGTAATACTCCACCACCGTGCGGCAAGTGGACGGCCTTCGATGATATAGGAGCATTTGTCTCTCAACCGATGGCCATGGTCATCAGTAAAGGCAGTAAAATAAATCGTCTCAGACTTGCTCAGTGCCAGTAAACCTCGCATCGCGACCAGTGCACGCGAGTAGATATTGTCGGCGTGGCTTCCAGCCGTAAGATCCGTGCGCCACGGCCCGTTCTTTACTGCGCTGGCTGATCCGATCAGATTGATTAAGCCAACGGCAGAACCGATGCCCAGAACAATAGCGATCACGAGCGCGGCGGCGTACCGTACCAATCCTTTCACAGAATCAAGCTCCTTTGCAAAAATAGGGAAAACTGTCCCTCTTTAGGGTACACCCTCAATCAATTCTTTTTCGCGCCTTTCTCCTATCAAGCCAGTCCTTCACCGCAGGGCCTGTTCCGTGCGGCCATGGCGTAATCTCCTCCGGCAGAACCAGCTTCACCGCATCGAGCTCGCTGCCAATCGTTATGGTGCCCTGGGCATTAACATGGAATGCCAGGATCAGCTGGTTTGCCATGAAGAATGAATAATGCCCGATGAACCCGGCAATCTCACCCTTGAGCCCCACCTCTTCTTCCACCTCGCGCAGCACTGCCTGCTCCGGCGTCTCCCCTTTCTCAAGAAACCCCGCAACAACGCCAAACATAGATTCAGGCCATCCCTTTTTGCGGGCAAGCACTACTTTGCCGTCATACTCCACGATGGCAGCAACAACCGGCGTCGGGTTATTGTAAAACACATAGGTGCACGTTTCAAAAGAGCACGCCAGCCGCTCAATGCCTTCAATCATTTTGTTCGTTAGGAGTGATTTGCAGAGAGGGCAGTACTTCATACAAGATTCCCTAAAAAGCAAGAGAAAGATACGGGTAACCTGGCTACTCAGTATGAAGGCTTTAAACGCGGGGTGTCAACAGGAAAACATTGAGCAGTTTGCTTAAAAAAGCATTATCGTAAGAACGACCAAACGTTTTTTTTACCTGCTTTATTGACACCCTAAACGGTTTTTTCTATAGTGGTTATCTCAATCACCCATTCAGAAAAGGAGGGCTTTAACCTATGAAAAGAATATTCAAGATACTGGGAGTAGTACTCCTTATTATCATCGCAGGAGCTGCCATCTTTATCATGGCCTACCAGCCTGAAAAGTATTCTGATTTTGGCGTGTTTGCAGACCTCCGCAGCCACGTTCTCACGGTCTTAAAAGAGTACCGGGCAACTGAGCGGCCCGTTACTAAGGATTTCCAGGGGTTCACTCTCAACCTGTCTTTTCTCTTCAGCAAGGTGTTTGGCAACAACGTCGTCGGTATTCCCCTGGCATCTTTTGAAACCGACAGAATATCCGTTGCCACCATTAGCCAGTTCGAGGTTCCCCCTAAATCCGGATACTGCCGCGACTTTACCCTGAACACACGGCCCCGCTATGAATACAGGGCACCGGTGTTTCACATCGATTTCATGAAGCCTTCGCCGGGCGTGCCCGGCCTGTGCACGGCGGACTTCTTTAATGTGGACACCGGGAATATCTCTCTGGAAACGTTCTTCGGCAGCGAACTTGAAAACATGCAGAAGGCATTATCGATGGTGGAGAAGTACCAGCGCACAATTAAAGAAGGCAGGGGGAGAATCACCAAATACCTCGATCCGTGGAAAAGCACGTATCGCATTGAGCTGAAAGAGCCGCCCACCCGGGATGAAACGGTGCGCAGGGAATACTACGAGACAGCGCAGGGCGCTATCAAGCTCTACCTCTCCGCCTACCTGAAGAGCCTGTACAAGCTTCAGCCTGAACCCGCCTACGCACAGCGGCATGAAGAAAAAACACGCGAGCTCGTCCTGGCGCTCTACAAGAATGACATTGCCATCTCACTGGGGAGGAAAATATTCAAAGAGCATTTCAGGAAATACTGGCTGGATGGGTTCTGGAACGTGCAGGTGGAGTTAAAGGATAAATAATAGCAGGCAACATCTGCCTGCCTCGCACTTCAGCGTGAAGTGATGTGATACACCGCTCAGGGAGATTCTATCCGTAGAAGCCGTGACATGGTGAGCAGTTTGTAGCAGTTAATCTGTAATTGTGCACGATCTGACCCTTTGTCTCACTTAATTGACATTTGAAGAATGTGACCTTTTCTATCCCCCCTGATTCTTCCTGATATACTCCACCAGTAAAGGATCTATGTTCCTTATTCTTGTGCAACATACCCGATCAGGGGCGACTGCTGACTCGGGCTTCTTTGTATCTGACTCCAGGAAGATTTTTAAAATCTGCATCCTGTGTCCAGATTTCCGCTCCCTCCATAAGGCCTGTTGCGTAGACAAAACTATCAGCCATGGGGAGTTTGTACTTCAAGCTGATGAGAGCAGCCCGAAGGGCAATCTCTTCCCCTCAGCTCAATAATGCGTCCTTGTTTCATATGAGCGATCGCCTTTAGAGCTCTTGCCTCATCGGCAACCTGGTTAACTTTCTTAAAGACTTCATACAAACAAACTACAGGTACGATGAGTTCGGCAGTGTTTTCTATGGGTTTTGCGAAGAAAGAAACATTCTCCCCACTGAAGAAGTATTCGATCCAGCCTGAAGTGTCAACAAGGTTCATACCCTGTCGTCTCTGTCCCTTTTGAATGTAGGGTCTAATCCTTTAAGAAATCCTTTCATCTTAGACATTGGACGGATGGGAATGAGTTCGATGCGATCATCGAAGCTGATCACCTGCAGCTTCTCTCCAGGACGAAGGCGTATGCGCTCCCTGACACGCTGCGGCAATACAACTTGAAACTTCGGTGAGATTGTTACTGTATCGATAGCCATATCGATCTCCTTTCTGTAATACAGATAGCATATCGATGTTGCTCTGTCAAACAACTGCTACAGGTTCTTCCTCACATACTCCAATGCATTGCACGAATGGAAGGGCTCAGGTCTTGCAATATCACTTTTTCACCCCAACCGCTTTTCCCTTACTGCATATCTAAAACCGTCGACTTCATGACGATAGTCTATCTTCACCAACAAATGAGGCATATTGCCGAAGTCTCAAATTTTACTTCTGCGGATTATTGCGGCACAGGATATACAGTATCGGGAGGAATGGAAGGGTCAGGAGGAATGGAAGGGAGGAATGGAAGGGTCAGGTCTTGCAATATCACTTTTTCTCACCCCTCCTGCTTTTCCCTTACGCACAGCCTTAACGGTCGTGCTTATGACAATGGCCTAACTTCACCAAAACGTTGGCAATAGAGCGGTCTTACGTTGTTACGTGATTGGCTGTTACATGCTCAGATATATACGTTACCGTTTTCTCTGTCAATCCCTCTTCTACAGATTCTTCTTGCTGTACTCCACCGCATTCCGGAATACGGCAAGGGCTGTGGGTTATGATTTTGCTATTATTCAATTCTTTGAACTGTCATAAGGAGAGCGGCTATTTTCGCTCGGCAGAGTTCCCTGCGCCATGCCCTGCCCCTTTGTCTCCCGCTATCTTCCGGGTGCGATACCCCTCATAATCAGGAACCAGACGGTCATATTCCCCATCCATTAAGGGAGATAAGATCATGAAATCAGCAGAAGCCCGATTGCAGGCAATCGGGATGTTCCACACCACCGCCATCCGCAGGAGTGCCTTGACATCGGGATCATGGGGCACCGGCTCGAGCGGGTCCCAGAAAAAGATCAGAAAATCGATTTCGCCGTCAGCAATCTTGGCGCCTATCTGCAGGTCACCGCCCAGTGGTCCGCTTTGAAGTTTCATGACTGCAAAGCCCAGTGCGTGTTCCAGTATCTTGCCGGTGGTGCCGGTAGCATACACTTTGTGGTGCGCCAGGAGATCACGGTTATACTGTGCCCATTCCACCAGATCCTATTTCTTATTGTCGTGCGCAACAAGGGCGACTTTCTTGTCATGTTCCATAGCGAATTTTTTGTGAGCCATAAACTTTTAGTCCTTTCTTCTCTACCAAAAATTACCTCGGGAGCAGCTCATGATGCCTGGTCCTGACAGGTGACAGAACACATTCTTTTCCGCCGGGTGTAAACCCATCTCTGCATGATCAGGCGGATACATCGAGGGCTTTTACTATCTTGTGTGTACCATCCCCATGGTATTCGAGTATCTTATACTCAAGAATTTTGTTCCAATAAACAATGTATGATTGAAATTGCAGGCCCAGCTTATTAAGCGACTCTTCAAGGGATTTGGTTGTTTTAATGTCCTGTGGCGACGGTCTTGTGAAGTTCCTGCTTGTCAGGTGATTGTGATACTGTCGAACTTCATTACATTGAAGTCTCAAAGCATTCTTGTGCCAGCTGGTAACGCTGTCCGACGGCCTGCATATGAACTTTGAACCTATGGTAGAAGTCACTTTGAGAACATTTTCGAACCTACAGAACGCTGTGACCCAGACCTCCTTTTGTTCATGCAACATACCTATTGCTATGGCTTTTTCAAAATCTTCTATGGTCGAACCACTTAAGTCGTAATGTGATTTGAAATGCCGGCCCTTTGCCCTTCGTGGCATTGAATTGTAGAGAGTCAGCGCCTTAGCCCGCAATGCCCGGATTTCCTTAGTAAGGGCCTTAATCCTATTTCTATTGGTTTTGTACCTGTCGGATAGAAGGATGAGCACAAGAGGTGCTCCCCAGTATGATAACAAGCTGGTCAGCAGTAAAATAAGCAGAATGTACTGGGTATGAAATAAACCAACGAGATAGACAAAATAAACGGCACCGATCATTAAGAAAGATAGAAAGGAGTTTGCAGAAATTATTTTGAAGGCCAAGGCAGAACGTGCTGCATCTATTCTATCAAATCTCGATTGCATTTTTGCCCTCATTGATGAAAGGGCATCTATTACTCGGTAAACTCAGCTTTGCAATAGGGACAGTAATTCCATCCTGCTTCCTTTGCTTTCCCGCATGAGTGGCATACACTTGCGATTGCATATCCGCAGTAAGGACAACTTATGAATTCAGACTTTATGGAGGCATTACAGGATGGGCAGAATACTGTCATCTCTTCTTCTTCAAGAGTAAGTACTCTGTTGAGTTCTTCTATGGTAGTAAAACCCTCCTTGACTTTTTTCAAACCATCATACCACAGAGTTTTCATCCCCGAAGACAGAGCTGCCTTAGAAATGGCTTCTTCAGGCGCATCTGAGGCTATCAGGTCTCTTATCTGCTGATTGACTACAAAAACCTCATAAATGCCTGTTCTTCCCCTATAACCTGTATTGCCACACTTCTCGCATCCTTTGCCCTTGTAAAACTTCAAGCCCTTTGCATCTTCAGCCTTGCTCACAATGCCTACTTTAACAATTTCTTCAGTCTCCAGTTTATAGCTGGTTTTACAATGCGGGCAAATTAATCTTACAAGTCTTTGGGCAATTATTCCATTTAAAGATGGGGAAATGAGATAAGGTAAAATTCCCATATTTTTTAGCCGTGCAATAGTACTTATAGCGTTTAAGGTATGGATAGAGCTGAGAACAAGATGTCCGGTAATTGAAGCCTGCATTGAGATAAAAGCTGTATCAATATCCCTGATCTCACCAACAAGAATCACATCAGGGTCCTGGCGAAGCACTGACCTAAGGCTAAAGGGAAAGGTCAATCCTACCTTTTCGTTAATCTGCACCTGAGTAGCCCCCGGCACTTCATACTCAACCGGGTCTTCAAGAGTAACAATATGTATAGCTTCTGACTTAATGTGGTTTATCATAGCGTACTGGGTAGAGGTCTTGCCACTCCCAGTAGGGCCTGTAATCAGAACTAAACCCTGCGGTCTTTCTATCAGAGATTTTACCTTTGCCAGGTCCTCATCAGAAAAACCAATCTGCTCCAGCTGAGAAGGCCGGGACTGGGCATCCAGAATCCTGATGACAATATTTTCACCATAGTGTGCTGGAAGGGTAGAAACCCTTAGATCCAATTCTCTGTCTCGTATGCGTATTTTTATTTTCCCATCCTGAGGAATCCTCTTTTCAGTAATGTCCATTCCAGCCATTATCTTAATCCGAGATGTTACCAGACCCTGAACCCATTTTGGCAGGGTCATTACATCTCTCAATAATCCATCAATCCGTTCTCTCAGCTTAATGATTTTTTGCTGGGGCTCAATATGGGCATCACTTGCCCTGTTTTCAAAAGCATTTACTATCATACCATTTACCATTTTTACGACTGGTGGGGCTTCACTTCTTTTAATAAGCTCTGAGGCTTCTATTTCAGCCTGTTTTTCTCCATAGACAACCTCTACAGAACTTTGGAGGTGCAAATTATCAACCAGGTTCTGTAAAGGCGTAACCATGTGATAGTAATGGGAAATGCTTTCTTTAATCTCTTTAGAAGTTGAAATGGCAGGCTGAACTGATTTGCCTGTTACAAACCTCACAGCATCAATAGCTTCAAAGTCAAGGGGGTCTGCAAAAACAACTTGAATTGTATCTTTGTCAAGACTTATTGGCACTACGGTATGTTTCCGGCAGATGGTTTCAGGAACAATCTGGAAAGCCTCAGGTTCAGCAGATACCGTAGAGAAATCTATTAAGGGAATGCCAAGCTGGACTGACAAAACCGTGACAATGTCTTTTTCTGAGACAAAGCCCATTTCAACTAAGGCTTCTCCAATTTTTTTCTTGCCTTCTTTCTGTTTCTCAAGTGCTTGATTCAGTTGTGCCTCAGTAATGAGTCCGGCTTCAAAAAGAAGCTCGCCTGTTCTTTTTGATTTTCCTTTTATATTCTGCATCACTGTATCTCCTTTTAAAGGGTACACATATGTCCCTATTTATTCATTATGTAGTATTAAGTTCTTGTGTCATCTCTGTCAACAGAAAAAACTGGAAATAGCAGTGAACAACTGACAGCATCGCACGTCAGCGTGAAGTAATGTGATAGACCTCTCCGGAAGATTCTACCCGGAGAGGCCGTGACCTGGCGAGCAGCGAGGAGTGAACTTTCTCAACAACCCCGCTGTCCCTATTATCGGGGGGGCAACCGTCCCCTTTACGTCCCAGATCAAGTACAAAAAGTACTTCTTCGGACTTCCTTTCGATCAACCTTTGCGAATGCCCAAGATAACCACGACGAAAGCGGTGAAGATTCTTATTTGCTTTGAAACACGGAGGCCAGAGCTTTCAAATATCTCCTTTAGTGTCGAAGTTGTCGATGCTGACTGAGGCGGGGTATGGCGGCCGTGGAATAGCCTGCGAACCCAGGTTGGCCAGATATGATCAGCAAGAACAAAACACCCGTCAGATCGTAATACCCGGGCAATCTCGCGGATGCCGGCCGCCTGATCAGACCAGTGATGGGATGAGAGTGTGCTCAGGGCAATGTCAATTGAAGCGTCAGGGATCGGCATTGCTTCTGCAGAAGCAAGGTAGAAAGTGGCATGAGGGTTCAGATGCCTCGCAACTTCTATCATCCCTGTCGCTGGGTCCACGCCAATCAGGCTTGCCTTCGGCCAGCGTTTTTGTGCAGAGCGCAAAAGCCGGCCCGTACCACAACCTACATCGAGGATAGTTCGCGGCTCAGACACAAAGGAGACTGTATCCAGCACAGTTTGATGCACCCGGTCAAAGAATATGCGTTGCAGAAAGGACTGCTCATAGGTGCATGACCATTTGTTAAAATCTTCTGACATAGTTTCTATTTTTTCAGGATTTAATGGATGGTTCTATCTATAGCTTTTCGTTAATATTCATCAACTAATTAGAATCGTCCTCTTTATCTCTCCGAGGAAACTGTCTCTCATCCTTCATATTACAAATTGTACTTCGCAAGGATGGCTTGCCATTCTGCCATCGCTTCCCGTGCGATGTCGTGAGCGTCATAAGTTGCGCCGTCTTTAAGCGTGACCGTGTACTTAGCCGTGGCTGGTGGTGAGTATTTTCCGTCGTATGCGTGAATATGCTTATGAGTAATCGTAGCATCGACTCGGTTCTTTTTATTGAGGACAACGTGTTTGGACTTGTTTGCGAGGTCGGCAACTATCTTCAAGTATGTGGAGCTTTCGACATCCTTCTCGAGTTGGGCCTGCTGGGACGTAGCAAGGCAGAACTTAATGTGGTCTTTGAGGTGCCAGCAATCTTCGAAGAAGTGCATAAGATCGTCATGAGCATGATCGTCGGCACCGTGGGCTTTAATGCGGTCGAAGCTTCTTTTGATCTTCTCGAACTGTAGGCGAGCCTGGTTCATTTTCACCCTTCGTCACAAGATAATTGGGATGTGTCTCTATTTAAAGATAGGTAGTTTCAGCTCTTTACAACCTGATCAATAGTCAATGAATCGTCAACTTTAGCCCAATCGTCGAGCAATCTTTTTCCTATTTCCGTCAGCACAACAGAAAATATGCCCAAAATATCTTCACCATCGCCAAATCCGTGAAGCATTATTTCTTCTTCATGTTTGACAAGTCCTTCATCCAGCAATCTTTTTATTAAAATATCTCCAGGAATAATAGCTCGTTTCCGTATTTTTAAATGCTCTAAAACATCTATTTCAAAACGACTGAAGACATCATTCAAGAATATCAATTTCTTCTTGTATGCGATCAAAGCCTTTTTATCAATTTTTTTCGAATCGTACATGGTATGGCAGTTTGGACAGAGCGCGATCATAGTTTCGTATTCATATTTTTTTGTCCTTGCCCAAGATTCTATATGCGCATTCTCGGTAAGCGGGAACCGACAGGTGGGAATTGCACAACGGTATCCAGACTCAAGTAGTATGCGTCGCTTGATCTCAGTGGGAATCTTCGGACGTGATGTCATATTTGTCCTTTATTCATATTTTAATGGGACGGTTCTATTTATAGCCTTTCATTAATACTCATCAACTTATTAGAACCGTCCCCTTTATCTCTATATTCATCAACTAATTAG
This sequence comes from Pseudomonadota bacterium, assembly GCA_026388815.1. Taxonomy (GTDB): domain Bacteria; phylum Desulfobacterota; class WTBG01; order JAPLJA01; family JAPLJA01; genus JAPLJA01. Next base: position 11,715 of record JAPLJA010000141.1, on the reverse strand, counting down.
AGCCATCCCCTTTTTCATAATCGCCGCTTTTAATATAATCAGGCACAATCTGGTAGAATAGTTTATAGGACCTGTTTTCAAAATGTGGGCTTAATGACATCGCGTCTACAATTGTGCCGTAGTTAATGGCTGCCAATACTCTCAAATCAGTAGACAGCGTTTCATTGAAGGCTACCTCTAACAAGAAATCGTCGTAAGTTCCCACTTCATCCCAGTTGACGCTGTTATTGAATAAGTTCAGGTAATGTCTTATTTCGGAGGACATGGCAGACTTGATGGTAAGCTTGTAATTCAAGAAGTCAATCGAAGATGAGAAAATATATTTCAAGATCTCATATAGTAACAGAATCGCGTACACTTTGATAAAGGCATAGTCCCACCTAACGTCAAAAATTCTTACTATAGCCCAAGCAATTATTATATCGAGAGAGAGACTGGCTATATATGGAATGTATTGTGCATTTCTATAAGATACTTTCCTGTCAAAGATTTTGTTGCCGTACATGGCTCTAAGATTGATCATTTGACCTCCTCAGCACTGAATAATAGGGACAGCGGGGTTGTTGAAAAAGTCCGCTCTTCGCTGCTCAACAAGATTTTTTCGACCGTTCTAAGACTCGCTCCGCTGCAAATTCACAACTCGCCCTAAGGGCTCAAACACGTGAATTTGCGGCCGCTTCACTCGTTAAGAACGGTTGCCCGAAAAAACCTTGGATTCGCGCTCAGATCTCCCTTTTTCAGGTTTTTCAACAGACACACAGCGCCCATTATTTTCAAATGTTCTTTTTCCACCTCATAAGTATTCTGTCCCCTTTTTCAGTATGATTTATTTGTCGTAAATCCTGTTGTATCTTATCAGGTAATATAAGAATCAAATGCTCAAATAAAGCATCAATATTTGACCAGTCATCATCACCAATTTCAATTGGGTTTACCGCTTTTGGATATCTGAGTTCATAAAAACCATCTAATGTTTTTAAAGTTTCTTCATGACCTATTGTATACTTCAGTTTCACTCCGCTGTTTACGATTAAATTACTCAACTTGGCAAGAGAATGTTCATTAGGAAATTCATTACGTTGGTTCAGAAGTATAGCTTTCAAAACAAGTTCAACCCCAAGATGACTTAGATAACCAGCGGAATCATAACATCTATAATTTGCTTTAAAAAGAATTTTTGCAGAGGCCAAATGGTCAGTTGCCCAATGAAGCAACTCACTTTCGGAAAAGCCATCTTGTCTTGAATAATTTTTCTTTTTCTTCATTTAACACAATAATCAGCCGCCTTGAAGCCGCTTTAAGCGGTGGAAAGGTCGGCTGGATTTGCTAGTTAGGAAATTATTTTTTCTTTGCTGATCCGTGTCCCATATGATTATCTAACGATTCCTTGCATTGATGTATGATTTTACCCGTTTCGGGGTCGATAACTGTTTCTTTGTAAAGATTATTATCTTTATCGATCAACCTTTCTTTTTGCATCCATTTTCCGTCAGCCTTCCGTAGTTCTGCACCAGTAATAAATTCCTTACGGGGATTTTTCTTAGAAGAGAATTTTTTATCCTTTATTTTCCCTTTAAGGGTTTCGTGCGCAGCAATTTTTTCTTGAAGAAATACTTTGCGCACCAATTCATTTGATCCGCATTGAGGACATAAATTGATTCCTTTTGATACATCAAATTGGAACTGACAACCACATGTTTTGCATTCAGTATCTTTTCCCATTTTTTATCCTAACAATGAATATACAGTCTGCATAAAATATCAAAGACAGACTGTTTCCTTCTGCAGATGAATCTTGGGCCTTTTAGAGTTCAGTCGTCTAAATCCCAAAATATCAATAACATATCTCCTATCGCTGCTTCATGAGCGTTGGGTTTATACAGACTGTATAAGACAGCTTACAGCCTGTCAATAGGACTGCGCACGCCGTGGCCTCTTTTATGAAGAACGTGCGTATAGAGTCTTGTTATTCTCACCAAGACTTAGGCAATTTGCCAAAGTCTCAAATTACTACTTCTATGGATTATTGCGGCTCAGAATATACGGTATCGAATTCCCTGTCAAGATTTTACAGGTTCTGGGGGGCAGCTTTAGACGCGCCGCTTCAGACCTCTTGTTCTCCCCCTCTCCTTCCTCACAATCTCAACGAGTTCTTCCGTAGAAACATCTGCCCGGATCGAGGGAACATCCAAAGGGGAGCAACGTGACTTCTCAGGGATCAACGCAAAGGTTCTTCCATCCTTTCGGCGGATGATGACCTTTCCCGTCGATTCTGCCTTGTTTAAAAGAATAATCTTCGTTTTTTTTCTGGGCATATTGTTATAACTGTATGTGTAAACTATGGATAGGCACCTATTTCTTGCGGCTCACTGGGAAACTGATTTCCAGGCAATCCTATGGAGCCGTTTGTAATCCCGTTATTTCTTTTCTTCGACCAATGTCCCATTAATGAACTTATGAATTATGCTGGAAACAAACGTCTGATACGGCAATCCTTCCCTGACCGCCTTTCTCTGTAATTCTGTAAGATCTCTTTCGGAAATCCGTATGTTGAGTCTCTTGTCTTTTTTTAAGGTATCCCGCGCATATTGCATCAACTCCTTCTTTCTTCTTGAAAGGTCTGTCACAGGAATCCATTCTCCTTTCTCAAAGCTCTTAACTATTTCCTTCTCTTCTTTTGTTAATTTAGTCTTCATGTTTTTCTCCAAAATATCTTTCCGTTTCCTTCCTGCTCGGGATAATTGTTTTCAGGAACACTTCATCCTTATTCTCCACATAAGGAACAAGATACGCGTAATTGTTAATGCCAACGACCATTATGCGCTGACCGGCGTATTTCTGCTGGTTGGGATGTTGATAGTCATCCAATATGTCGCCTTTTTCAATATGAAAAACCACATCCTCAAAACAGATTCCCCTTGATTCTTTGAGTGCCAGGCTTTTCTCCGTATTCCAGTTTATGTTTTTCATCTATATATTTTAAGTTATCACATTGTGTGCAGTTTGGCAACTCGAGAAGGATCCCCCTACAGGTTCTTCCTGATATACTCCACCGCATTCCGGAAGATAGCGAGGCCCATGCCTTCCTTGGGCAGTTTCTCGCGTGTCCAGCGAGGATGGTTGGTATAGTGGAGATAGCCTTCGGGGTGGGGCATGAGGCCGAAGAGCCTGCCCGTCTCGTCACAGATGCCGGCGATGGCGTCGACTGCACCATTCGGATTAAGGGGATACTCATGAGTGGGTGTAAAGTCTGTCGTCGCATACTGGAGTACCACATGATGCCTCTGGCGAAGTCTCTTTAAAACAGGGGTGTTCGCGGGATAAAATTTTCCTTCTCCATGCCTCACCGGCAGGTAGAGCTTCTCAATGCCCCTGGTAAATACACAGGGGGTATTCTTCTCGACCCTGAGATATACCCACCGGGATTCAAACCTTCCTGAGTCATTGAAGGTGAGAGTTACCTGCTGGGTCTGGTAATCACCGTCAAAGCCGGGGAGCAGGCCGAGCTTCACCATAAGCTGGAATCCGTTGCAGACACCGAGAATCAGTTTTCCCTGGTTGATGAAATTCAAGATCTGCTCGTATATAGTCTCCTTCGTCCCTTTCATCTTGATATAGCGGAGACGGTTGGCATTGGCCTTGGCTGAACCGAGGTCATCTCCATCCAGGAATCCACCGGGGAGATTGAGAAAGTGATAGTCGTTTAAGTTCTTCTCCCCGTAAATCAGTTCACTGATATGGCAGATGTCCACCTCGTCGGAACCGGCAAGCTTGCAGGCATGAGCCATCTCCATCTCACAGTTGACTCCATTGCCGGATAATACTATGGATTTAACCCTTTTCTTCATGTTTTTCGGCTTTCTCTGAATATATCTGCCTCAAAGGGTTCGAGGATTCAAGGATTCGAGGGTTCAAGTGAGGAATGAGGATTTCTTTTTTAATAATTATTTCACTCGACCCCTTGAACCCTTGACCCCTGCATAAGACCACAGGCCGGAGGCCCGCCTTGCGGGTAGGTCTTTTATTCATCACTCCGCAATCCGCATTCCGCAATCTAAAATCGTAGCGGTTTCTGCCAGGCCTCCTGCAGTTCATTGATGTCCGCATCAATCACTATCTTCCCCTGAAGCCCGGTTACGAGAATTCTTTCATCCTTCCTGACCACCCCGACACGGGAGAAAACATTTCCTTTCATTACGGACTCAAACTTCTTGCTCTTTGCTCTGCTCACGGTAACAACGAAGCGGCTCTGTGATTCAGAGAAGAGGAGGTAGTCATTACGATAGACTTTATACGAGGGAACCTTCCTTAAGTCGATCTCCATACCCAGCCCTCCGGCAAAAGAAGATTCAGCGAGGGCCACGCCCAGTCCTCCATCTGAGCAGTCGTGGCAGGATTGAACTAGTCCTTTCTCCATGGCGCTGCTCAATGCCCGATATAACTTCATTGCACTTTTCGCATTCACCTTCGGGCAGGCATTCCCGATGAATCCCTTTAAGGCATAGTATTCTGATGCGCCCAGTTCATCACAGGTACGCCCCAGCACGTAGACAGGATCGCCGGGCACCTTGACATCCATGGTCACGGCCTTCCTCACGTCCCTGATTTCCCCGATGACCGAGAAGAGGACCGTGGGAGGAATGGATATCTTCGTGGTCCCTATCTGGTAATCATTTTTCATGCTGTCTTTTCCTGAGATACAGGGAATGCCGAAGGTAACGGTATAGTGATAGAGCGCCTGGTTAGCCCGGATAAGCTGTGCCAGCTTGTATTCACCGTCCGGTGTCTTTTCCGATTGGACAGGGTCGCACCAGCAGAAGTTGTCCAGGCCGGCCATGTGGTCAGGATCACCTCCAACTGCAATATAGTTCCGTATTCCTTCATCAATGGCGCAGGCCATCATGTGGTAGGTATCAATGTCGCTGTAGCGGGGGCAGATCCCGTGGCTCACCACCACACCCTCTGTGTTCCCCAGGATGGGACGGATCACCCCAGCATCACTCGGGCCATTGTTCTCTTTTCCCACGAGGGGCTTCACGACACTGCCGCCCTGCACCTCATGGTCGTACTGCCTCACCACTGACTCCTTACTGCAGATATTCAGCCGGGAGAGCATCTCTCTTAAAGTTGAATTCAGATCACCAGGTTCGGAGAATTTGGGTTCCTCAAACTTCTTCTGCTTCCAGGAAGCTTTGAGCCTCATACGGGGGACACCGTCATGGAGAAATTTCATGTCCAGGTAGGCAACCGTCTTTCCGTCATAGAGGCAGTGGAATTTCCCCGAATCAGTAAATCTCCCCAGTACCGTAGCCTCTACCCCCATCTTCTCAGCGAGCTTCAGAAATTCATTGATGCGCCCCGGATCTACTGACAGGGTCATCCTCTCCTGTGCCTCTGAAAGGAGGATCTCCCAGGGGTTTAAACCGTGGTACTTCAGGGGCGCTTTGTCGAGGTGAAGTTCACAGCCTCCGCTGAACTCCGCCATCTCTCCTACCGACGAGGAAAGCCCGCCAGCGCCGTTATCGGTGATACAGCGGTAAAGGCCGAGATTCCTTGCCTTCAGGAGGAAATCAGTCATCTTCTTCTGGACAATGGGATCGCCGATCTGCACGGCAGTGACCGGAGAACCTTCGTGGAGTTCCTCTGAAGAGAAGGTGGCACCGTGAATCCCGTCCTTTCCGATCCTTCCGCCGGTCATGACAATGAGGTCGCCGGGCAGCGCTGTCTTAACTTCAGAAGGTTCACCCTTCATCTTGCGGGGCATGATCCCGGCAGTCCCGCAGTAAACCAGTGGTTTCCCCAGGAAACGGTCATCAAAGACAATGCTCCCGTTAACGGTAGGGATGCCGCTCTTATTCCCTCCGTGCTCCACCCCTTCCCGTACCCCTTCATAGACCCTCTTGGGATGAAGGATCCGCGGAGGCAGGGGCTTGGAATAAAAGGGTGAAGCAAAGCAGAAGACATCGGTATTGAAGATTAATTTTGCTCCTTTCCCGGTCCCGAAGGGATCGCGGTTCACTCCCACGATACCGGTCAGGGCACCGCCGTAGGGATCCAAAGCAGATGGAGTGTTATGAGTCTCCACCTTCATCACCAGATTATAGTCTCCATTAAAACGGATGACCCCGGCATTATCCTTAAATACAGAAAGGCAGAAATCTTTTCTCCCGAGCGACCTGCGGATCTTTTCCGTTGATCTCCTGATAAAGGTGTTAAAGAGACTTTTTATGAGCTTCTTCTTCCCATCCTCTCTATACTCGATGATGGCATTGAATATCTTGTGCTTGCAGTGCTCTGACCAGGTCTGAGCAAGGGCTTCGATCTCGCAATCGGTGAGTCTGGATCCAAGACCCTTCTTTGTCCTTTCACCTTTCACCTTCTCATCTCTGACGTACCTCTGTATTGTCTTCATCTCATCCAGGCTCAGCACCAAGACCCTGTCCCTGCTGATTTGCATGAGTTCATCATCTGGAACGTTCAGATCAACCTTCTCCACCCTGATCTCCTGATCTTCCTTTACCCGGGGGATACTGATCCCTGCTCCTTTTTCCTTATCCCAAGAAGTCCAGGAGAAGATACGGTAGGTCTGGATCAGTTCATTCGCAAGGAGACCGGTGGCAATCTCCCTTATAACCCTTTCATCCAGATTTCCCCTCATCAGATACTGCCTCGAGGTATAGACCTTCTCTTCCGGCCTGAGAGTGCGGGAAATCCTGAGTTCCACTGCCTCTCTGGCAGTCCTCCCTACATTATCCGTTACCCCTGGTCTGAACCCTACCTCAACCAGCCAGTCAAACCCCGATGCAAGGGGGCGGTCAATGGAGTAGTCCTGAATAATTGGATCGGAAAATGGTCCTGCTGCGACGGCAGTCAGATCTTCAGGTGAGAGGGAAAAGTCCAAGGTATAGACCTCTATAGTCCTTACTTCCGAGACCCCGGCGATATGGAGGTCTTCATGGATCCTCCTCTTTATCTTCTCCCCCAGGGCGTCTCTCACTCCAGGTTTAAATCCAACTTCAATTCTGTGCGGCATTTCTTACCCTCACTTTTTCAGAGCCGAAGAAGAATGTCAAATGTCAAAGCCCTCAGAAGAAACGTGTGAAGACAGGAGACAGAATTCAGGAGACAGAATAAATACCTTCTGGCTTCTGACTCCTGACTGCTGACTTCTAATCTTCATTTGAAATTTGGATTTTGGCATTTGGATTTTCTACTTTATCCTCTTCCTGAACCTCAGAGAACTCATGGTGAGAAGGGTAACGCCAAAGAGAAAAAGGACAAGGGCCTGAGGCCAGAGGACATCCAGTCCGTTTCCTTTCAGAAAGATACCTCTCACAATCACCAGAAAATACCTGATGGGTATCAGGTAGGTAATATATTGAATCACCTGAGGCATATTTTCAATAGGAAACATGAAACCGGAGAGGATGATCGAAGGGAAGGTGATGAAGAAATTCGTAAGCACCGCCTGCTGCTGGGTGCGTGAGATGGTAGAGACGAATATGCCCAGGCCGAGGGTGCACATGATGAAAATTCCTGCGAGCCCGAAGAGGAGGAAAACATCCCCCTTGAGCGGCAGCCTGAACCAGAATACGGCAATCGAGGTAACCAGGGCAACGTCAAAAAAACCGATGACAACGAAGGGCAGCAGCTTCCCGATGATCAGTTCCCCCGGACGGATCGGGGTTACCATGAGCTGTTCCATGGTCCCGATCTCCTTCTCCCTGACAATGGAAAGCCCTGAAAAGATCATCGTCATGATGAGGAGGATCATCACCAGTACGCCGGGGATCATGAAGACCTGGCTTTTTAATTCCGGGTTGTACCATACCCTCAGGCGATCCTCCAGCACAGAAGATTTAACCGCACCTGAAGCACCTTGTTGCTTGAGGAGGAGATCAACTGAATACTGCTGGGAGATATTCCCGGCATAATTAAAGGCAATGGTGGCGGTATTCGAATTCGTCCCGTCCATGATGATCTGTACCGGGCTTCTCTGCCCCTGCTTGATCTTCTTCTCAAAGCCGACGGGGATGACCAGGGCAACCTTGACTTTATTCCTGTCAATGAGGTCCTCAATCTCAGCGTACTGCTTCACGTGATAACGGACATGGAAATACCGGGTGTACTGAAACCTGCCGATATATTCCCGGCTGGCCGGCGTCTCGTCCTGATCATAGACTGCCGTGGGGAGATTCTCCACATCCAGGGTTGCCGCATACCCAAACATGAGGAGCTGGATAATGGGAGCGATAAAGATCAGGGGGAACATACCCTTGTCCCTGCGCATCTGGACCACCTCTTTCCAGGCAATAGTGATGATTCTCCCCCATATCTCCTTCATATCAGCTGATCCTCTTCTTGAACCGGGATACGCTGATCGTGATGAGAGCAGAGGCAAAAATTGCGAGAATAACGGTCTCCGGGATTAGTGCCGAGAACCCTACACCTTTCAGGATGATCCCCTGCAGGATTACCAGGTAATACCGCACCGGGAAAAGAGAACAGATAACCTGGAGGGCAACCGGCATACTCTCAACAGGAAAGGTAAAGCCGGAGAGAAAGATAGAGGGGAGGATTGAGGTCAGGATGCTGAGCTGCCAGGCTATCCTCTGAGAACCGGCAACGGTTGAGATGAGGAGCCCGAGACTTAAGGCACAGAGAATAAAGATGAATGAAAGACCGAAGAGGAGTAGATAGCTTCCCCGGAAGGGAACATCAAAGATAAAGATCCCACATACAATCACGAGGAAGAGATCCCCGTAGGCTATGAACATATAGGGAGTCAATTTCCCCACAATGAATTCGAGGGGAGATATGGGTGCTACCATGATGCCTTCGATTGTCCCCTGCTCCTTTTCCTTGACGACTGACATCGACGTCAGGGGGACGAGGGTGATCATCATGACCAGGCCGACAAGCCCCGGAACCAGAAAGTTTGTGCTCTTCAGGTCGGGGTTGAACCAGATCCTGATTTCAGGATCAACAGGAGGGATCGCGGGAGAACCTGCTCCTCCCCTCCCTTTGATGAGAGAAGAGAGCCGGGCAAGGGAAAATCTCTGCAGGATTGATTCACAGTAGCCAATGATAACCGTGGCAGTGTTGCTGTCCGCTCCATCTACTATGAGCTGAATTGGGGATGCCTTTCCTCCTTTTAATTTGCGGGAGAAGCTATGATTGAATTTTATGCCTACATCCACTTTCCCGGAGCGGATTAAATCTTCAAGCTCACGATCATCAGAAGGGGTTGCCTTGAGCTGAAAGTATCCTGAACGCACCATCATGTCTCTTATCTCGCGGGAGTCCTGTGAATTGTCCAGATCCAGGACGCCCAGCGCAATGTTCTTTACATCCATCGTAATGGCTGATCCCATGATGATAAGCATGAAAACAGGCAGGACAAAGACCATAATCAGGGTGCGGGGGTCACGGTAGATATGGATAAACTCTTTATAAATAAAAGCCGGTACCCTTCTCATCACTTATCTTCCCGTGACATGGCCACGAAGACATCTTCAATGGAAGGTTCAATCTTCTCTATCTTATCCACGGTTATCCCTTTCCCCTGTAAATACTCTGACAGGGCGTGAATAAGAGGGTCAGCCTTTTCAACCACAAGGTGGAGCTCATCTCCATAAATATTCACATCCAGGATCTGCGGATGCTGTTTGAGGAGGCCGAAGGCTGCCTGGAGAGGACGGCAGCGGATGGTCATGATCTCATTCTCCATCAGATCCTTTCGTATCGCTGTGGGGGTACCGTATGCTACCAGCTTCCCTTTCCAGATGAAGCCGATGTGATTGCATCGCTCCGCCTCTTCCATGTAGTGGGTGGTAACAAACAGGGTAATCTCTTTACTTGCCAGGTCATAGAGGATATCCCAGAGCGTCCGCCGTGAAACCGGGTCTATTCCGGCTGTGGGCTCATCCAGGAAGAGGATGCTCGGTTTGTGGACGATGGAGCAGGCAAGAGCAAGCCTCTGTTTCCAGCCGCCTGAGAGGTGGGCAGCCTGAAAATGGCGGTATCGCTCTAACTCCACCAGCCTGATCACCTCTTCCCTCATGTTTCTCGCCTCCTTGCGATCAGTCAGGTAGAGGCGGGAATAGAAATCGATGTTCTCTTCTATGGTAAGGTCACTGTAGAGGCCAAACTGCTGGGACATGTATCCAATAACTTTCTTGATCCCCTCCGGCTCTTTCACAACATCATAGCCGCCTACGCTCCCCCCGCCTGAAGTAGGGGCAAGGATACCGCAGAGCATCCTGATGGTTGTGCTCTTCCCTGCACCATTGGGACCGAGGAAGCCAAAGATTTCCCCCTTCTTCACCGTAAGATTCAGGTGGTCCACTGCCACCAGATCTCCAAATTTCTTGGTCAGATCCACCACTTCAATGGTATTGTCTTCGTTCATTGATCTCTATGAGGAACTAACAGTTTGCTGAAAAAGCAACTTATTATAAGGCTGATCAAAAATGTCCAGATGCAAGGCGCCCGAAATCCTGAGGAGTGAGGCGTACTTAGACGTACGCTGCAACGACGAAGGACGAGGGGAACGACGCAGATGGGCATTTTTCAGCAGCCTGCTAAAAGATGATTTCACCATCGGCAGGCATCCCGGGCTTTAATTCCATCTCAGGATTCTCAAGCGTTACCTTAATACGGTAGACCAGCTTTACCCGCTCTTCATGGGTCTGGATATTCTTGGGTGTAAACTCTGCCTCTGATGAGATGAAGGAAATCCTTCCCCAGTAGTTCTTGTCAGGATAGGTGTCAGTTTTTACCTTGACTTTCTGATTGTACTTCACCCGGCCCAGGTCAGTCTCTGATATATACGCCTTGAGCCACACATCATTCAGATCAGCTATGGTAACGACCGGGGTGCCGGCAGCAACCATCTCTCCCGGTTCAATGTTTTTCACCAGTACCACTCCTGAAACGGGAGAGGCTACTGTGGCATACCCCAGTTGAACCTCCCTTAGGGTAAGGACGGCCTTTGCCTCTTCAAATGATGCCCGCAGGGCATCAATATCCTCTTTTCTCGGCCCTTCTTTCACCAAGTCATAGTGTTCCATTGCCTCTTTGTAAGCGGCAATTGCCATTTGGTAAGCGGTAAATGCCTGGTCTCTGGACTGGGTGGGTACTACCCCATCCTTGAAGAGTGCCTCTGACCTCTCATAGTCGCTCTTGAGCTGATCCCTGTCTGACCGCGCCTTCTCAACAGTCGCCCATGCCTGTTTGATCTCCTGGGAGCGAGAGCCTGCCAGTGCTTCTCTCAATCTGGCCTCTGCTACCCGGACACTGGCTCTGGCTTCTTCTGCCTGGCGCTTCAGATCTTCATCCTCGAGTGTTGCTACCTCGCTTCCCTTTTTGACAAAGTCTCCTTCATCCACAGCGCGGCGGATCACCCTGCCTGGTATCTTGAAGCTGATATCAACCTCCGTGGCTTCGATATTACCGTAGACCAGGAGCCTCTTCATCTTCATCCTCTCACTCTGTTTAAAGAGGAAGAGAGCAACAATCCCCATAACACCCAGGATAAGCAGCAGGAATATCCACTTGCTCTTCATATCTTCATGAACCCCTTTTAGATGAAAAAACCCCATCTTCCTCCTGAATGACGTCCGGGAAGATGGGGCTTACCCCCTTCTCTTAAGCCTCCTACTCTTTTCAGAAAGAAAATTTCCTTAGAGAGTATAACAGGTCGTAAGAGAATTC
>JAPLJA010000259.1 GCA_026388815.1 Pseudomonadota bacterium | reverse complement strand
AAGGTGAAAGCGCTTACTTCATGAGCATCAACCGGAACAAGAAAAGCCTCACCCTGGACATGAAGAACCCCAGGTCAAAAGACATCCTGGAGAGGATGATCAGGCAGTCAGATATCATCGTTGAAAACTTCCGCCCCGGTGCAGCGGATCGGCTGGGACTGGGATATGAGCAGGTGAAAAAGATTAATCCCAAAATTATTTACTGCTCCATCTCGGGTTTTGGACAGGACGGCCCCTACCGGGAACTGCCCGGCTTCGACCAGACGCTCCAGGGCATGGGTGGAATGATGAGCATCACCGGTGAACCGGACGGCCCTCCCATGAAGGTGGGCGTTGCCATTGCTGATATCTCCGGCGGTATGTTTGCCGCCTTCGGCATCATGCTGGCCCTCTTCCATCGTGAGAAGACGGGCAAAGGGCAGTGGGTTGACACATCTCTCCTCGACAGCCAGATCGCCTGGCTTACCTACCGGGCCGGTGAGTTTTTTGCATCCGGCAAGCTGCCTGAAAAAGTCGGGTCAGGGCATCCGATGATTGTTCCCTACCAGGCGTTCAAGGCAAAGGATGAATACATCAATATCGCCGCAGGAAACGACCAGCTCTGGAAGAGGTTCTGCAAAGTGATCAACATGGAAAACATCATGGATGACCCGAAGTTTGTCACCAACGCCAAGCGGGTTGAGAACCGGAAGGAGCTGATTGCTATCCTGAGCAAGATAATCGAGACCAAGACCGGGGCTGAGTGGCTCAAGCTGCTCGAGGATGCGGGCATACCGGCAGGACCCATCTACACCCTCGACAAACTCTTCTCCGATCCCCAAGTGCTCCACCGGAAGATGATGGTAGAGCTTACCCACCCCAAGGCGGGGAAGATCAAGGTGACAGGAGTCCCGGTAAAACTTTCTGAGGCCCCGGGTGAAATCACAGCTCCCCCTCCTCTATTGGGTCAGCACAATAAAGAGGTGCTTAAAGATCTCGGGTACAGCGCAGAGGAGATTGAAAAACTTATAGCAGATAAAGTGGTATAGAGAATAGCTGGCCCAATTACGTATTACCTGTTGTGAAGTCCTTACGTGTGACAGAAAAGATGAAAGCTGTGAAGCCTGTGGTAAAACCTGTCAGGCACTTCGGCAAGGGGTGGCTCTTTGACTGTAAATATTCACCGGATGGTGAATCAATTGCCGTCGCCACCACCCGGGGAATCGAAATCTACCGGGTAAAGGATTTACAGCTAATAAAGTCACTGACCCAGCATAAAGACTATGTGGTCACCGTAAACTATAGCCCTGACGGGAAGCTCCTGGCATCCGGCTCCAACGACGACACCATCAGGCTCTGGGACGTGAAGACCGGAAAGGCCATCAGGACACTTAAAGGGCACAAGGACGACGTAACCTCTGTCCGCTTCAGCCCTGACGGGAAGCTCCTGGCATCCGGCTCCAACGACGACACCATCAGGCTCTGGGACGTGAAGACCGGGGAAGAGGTGAAGGTGCTCGAAGGCCATGCCAACATCATCGAATCCATCGACTTCTCCCCGAACATGAAATATATCGTCTCCGGCTCGGATGATAAGACGATAAAGATCTGGGACCGTGAAGGGAAGAATATTAAAACCCTCGAAGGACACGGAGATTATGTAATCGCAGTCTGTTTCGATCCTGAGGGAAAATACCTGGCCTCTGCCTCAGACGACGGGACCATCAAGCTCTGGAACGTTGCAACCGGCAAAGAGATCAAGACCCTTATCGGTCATACAAGTTTTGTCTGGTCACTGAACTTCAGTCCGGATGGAAAACACATCGTCTCAGGTTCGAGAGACAACACGATCCGGTTCTGGGAAGCAAAGAGCGGTAAACTCCTGAAGACCATTGAAGGGTACACCGGCCATGTATGGTCAGTCGCCTTTCATCCTTCACAACCCCTCTTCGCTTCAGGCTCCAAGGACAACTGCCTCCGCATCTGGAATTATGAGACGAATGTCCTTGTAACCACGTTGAAGGGCCATACCGACGATGTAAATTCCGTGAGGTTCAGCCCGGATGGAAAGCTCTTAGCTTCATCATCGGATGATGACACCATAAAACTCTGGGATTATGAAAAAGGGATTGAACTGAAGACCCTGAAGGGACATACCGATTATGTCACTTCACTCTGCTTCAGCCCTGACGGCGATTATCTCGCATCCGGTTCTGACGACAGGACAATCAGGATCTGGGATGTGCTTGAGGGGATCGAGGTCAAGGCACTCACCGGCCACAGAAAGCCGGTGTGGACAGCCAGTTTCAGCCCTGATGGAAAATATATCACATCCGGTTCACAGGATGGAACCGTACGGGTCTGGGATGTGGCGATGGGAAAAGCGGTACGTATTCTCAAGAGTGATGGGGGAGAGGTCTGGTCGCTCTCTTTCCTGCCGGAAGGGAGATACCTGATTACCGCCTCTGAAAAGGGCGGTATGGCCCTCTGGGATTTAGCGGTCGGCAAGTCAGTAGGAACCCTTGGTGAGAAAACAGACCGTATCTGGTCTATAGCAATAAGTAACGACGGGAAGTATCTTGCTGCTGCGCGGGGTGGAACTATGGTCGACCTCTGGGATCTCAGGAAACGTGCCCTGGTGAATACTTTTTCCGGCCATACCAACCAAGTGGAATCAGTTGCCTTTGACCCGAAAGGGAAATACCTCATCTCCGGTTCAGACGACGGAACCTGTCAGCTCTGGGCGATACAGTAAGCGATGATATCGAAGAAAAAGAAGACCAAAGAGACAGAGAGCAAGTACCATAAGCAATGCGTCAATATCTCACCGAAATGGTGCGTGAAGTGCAAGGTCTGTGTCGACGTGTGTCCGAACAAGGTGCTCGCCCTGAATGATTACAATATCCCTGAGGTGATCAAGCCGGTGGACTGCACAATGTGCAATGACTGCGTGGTAGCCTGCCCCGGCTTTGCCATTACCCTCATTGAGAAGGGGAATACCAAGACCTTCTTTCAAATCCTGGGAGGAAAGCTCTGATGGCCGGGTTCCGGGGAAGGGCTTTGAGAATTGATCTCACCCGGGGGACGCACACCGTGGAAGAATTGGATACCCGCCTCTTTAAGGATTTCATTGGCGGAAGAGGCCTGGGTGTAAAAGTTCTCTCGGATGAGATTGACGCTACGGTTGATCCCTTAAGCGCTGAGAATAAGCTCGTCTTTGCCACCGGTACCCTCACCGGTACCGGCGCTCTGTGCAGTTGTGAATTCTTTGTTGTAACCAAGTCCCCCTTAACCGGGGCGATTGCCTGTTCAGGCTGTGACGGCAACTTCGGAACAGAGCTGAAATTTGCAGGATACGACCTGATGATTGTGGAGGGGAAGGCCCCCTATCCGGTATTCATCACCCTCAATAACGGGAAGGTCGAGATCCTGAACGCATCGCACCTCTGGGGCGCTACCACCCATCAGACGGAAGCCCAGATCAGGGCTGAATGGGAAGACCCCTGGCAAGCACGTGAGTGCTCCATACTCAGTATCGGCCCGGCCGGTGAACGTCTCTTAAGGATTTCCTCCATCGTGAATGACAAGTTCAGGATGGCTGCCCGTTCAGGCGTCGGCGCTGTCATGGGGTCGAAGAACCTCAAGGCAATCGCAGCCAAGGGAACCGGGGACATAACCCTCGCAGCCCAGGAAACCTTTACCACTGCTGTCACCGAGGCCCTCTCCCGGTTCAAGACCACATCAATGGTCTCCCAGGCATTGAGGAACCTCGGCACCCCCTTCCTGGTAAGCATCCTTAACTCGAGGGGCATTCTTCCGTACCGGAATTTCCAGTCGGGCATCTTTGAAAACGCCCATCAGGTGAGCGGGGAACTCATCGCTGATACCATCCAGAAGAAAAGCCGCGCCTGCTATGGCTGCCCCATCGGCTGCAGGAAGGTCCTGGAGCTGAATGAGCCGGATATGCCCCTGCCCATCGAAGGAGCAGACTACGACGCCCTGGGCATGCTGGGGATCGCCTGCGGGATCGGGCAGATAGCAGCGATTGAAAGGGCACACCTTCTCTGCCTCGAGCTGGGGCTTGACCCCGTATCCACCGGCTCGGTCATCGCACTTGCCATGGACCTCTTTGAGAGGAAGATCCTGAAGGAGAAAGAGATCGGCTACCCCTTCACCTTCGGGAATGCCGAAGCAATGGTTGAGTCAGTGAAGCGGATTGGCGAGGGACAGGGCTTCGGCGAGAACATGGGAGAAGGCGGTTTTGAACTCGCCCGGAGTCTCGGGCATCCTGAACTGTTCATAGGGGTGAAACGGCAGGAGATGCCTCCCTATGATCCCCGGGGCATCCAGGGGCTCGGCCTCCACTTTGCCACCTCCAGTACCGGGGCCACCCATGCAAACGGCTTTACCCTGATCTCTGAGATCTTCGGAATCAGGAAGAAGGTTGATCCCCTTTCACCGGAAGGAAAGGCGCTGCTGGTAAAGGAATACCAGGATGTAACAGCCGTATCAGACTCAAGCGGCTTATGCCCGCTCCTCCTCTGGGGGATCTGGATTGACGAGATCCTGCCCATGCTGGAAGGGGGGGCCGGATTGAACTTCACCCTTGCTTCCCTGCTCAAGGCCGGAGAGAGGGTATGGAATGCAGAGCGTTCGTTCAATCTCAGGGCCGGGCTGAGCGGAAAGGACGATACCCTGCCGCTCACATTCTTAAACGAGCCGATGAAGGATGGTCCTGCGAAAGGGAGGGTATGCGAGCTGAAGGGAATGCTTGCTGAGTACTATGAGCTGAGGGGATGGGATAAGGAGGGAAATCCAACCCCGGAGAAGATGAAGGAACTGGGGCTGAAGTAATTTCGGAGTGCGGATTGCGGATTTCGGATTGCGGAATGATGAATAAAAGACCTACCCGCAAGGCGGGCCTTCGGTTTTATGTAGGGGCAACCCCCCGTGGTTGCCCATTAAATGAGGCTGAAAGCTGACCGCTGACAGTTGAACGCTTGAATGTTTTGGATTTAGTAATTCTAATTTAGGATTTTTTAATACATGAAACGTTTAAAGATTGACCATGAAATCTGCATTGGCTGCCGGCGCTGCGAGGTTGCCTGTTCCCTGAAGCATTACCCGGGCTCGGTGAATCCTGAAAAATCTCGGATCAGGGTATTCATGGCAGATGACCTTTTCTACCCGGTGGTGGCCGGCCCGTTCAATGACGCAGAGTGCACCTCAAAGAACATGGTCTCCATCCAGGGGCGGCAGTATGATGCCTGTGTCATCTGCCGGGCATCCTGCCCCATCAAACCGTGGTTTAAAGAGCCGGAGACCCAGGTGAATCTGAAGTGCGATTTCTGCGGGGATCCGCCTGATCCAGACTGTGTCAAGTGGTGCCCGTGCGCTGCCATAACCGTAGTTGAGGAATAGAGCACGATGGAGTTGATGAAAGGGAAGGAAAAGATCGGCGCTGTCATGGTGATAGGCGGCGGAGTGGGCGGAGTCCAGGCTGCCCTCGATCTCGCAGAGAGCGGATACAAGGTTTATCTTGTTGAGGACTCGCCTGCCATCGGCGGGGTGATGGCACAGCTTGACAAGACGTTCCCCACCAACGACTGCTCCATGTGCATCCTCTCGCCCAAGCTGGTGGAGTGCGGCAGACACAAGAACATCGAGATCCTGACCAACACCAGCGTGACCGGCATCAAGGGGGACGCAGGGAACTTCACCGTCACCCTGTTAAAGAAGCCCCGGTACGTGGACATTGAGAAATGCGTAGCCTGCGGTGCCTGCACCGAGAAGTGCCCCATCAAGGTAAAGGATGAATATAACGAGGGGCTCATGGAGAGAAGGGCAATCTACATCCCCTACCCCCAGGCGGTTCCCCTGTCCTATCTGATTGACCCTGAACACTGCCGTTATCTCACCAAGGGGAAATGCAAGTTATGCGAAAAGTTCTGCCAGAGCAAGGCGATAAACTTTGACGAGAAGGAAGAGACCATCGAGGTGAATGTCGGTTCCGTGATCCTGATCCCGGGGTTCAGCGAATTTTCACCCCTCGCCAAATATCACTACGGCTACGGAAGATTTGAGAACGTGGTTACGAGCATCCAGTTCGAGCGGGTCCTTTCCGCATCCGGCCCCTATAAGGGCAACGTGGAACGGCCATCAGACCGGAAACACCCCCACAAGATCGCCTTTATCCAGTGCGTAGGCTCCCGGGACGTAACGGTAGGCAATCCCTACTGCTCATCCGTTTGCTGCATGTACGCAATCAAGGAGTCAATCATTGCGAGGGAACATGCCCCCGACCTTGATATCACCATCTTCTTCATGGACCTGCGGGCCTACGGCAAGGGATTTGATGCCTACTATGAACAGGCCAAGGCGCAGGGAATCCACTTTCTCCGCTCCATGGTCTCATCAGTAGCGGAAACCGAAGACAAGGACCTCATCCTTGAGTACGTCACTGAGGACGGAAAGGTCAGGAAGGAAGCATTCGACCTCCTCGTTCTCTCAGTCGGGATGGAGCCTACCCCGAGCGCGAAGGGACTGGCTGACACGCTCGGCATTGAACTGAACCAGTATGGCTTCTGCAGGACTTCTGAATTCGCGCCCCTCGCAGCGACCAGGCCCGGGATCTTCGTTGCCGGCGCCTTCCAGGGACCGAAGGACATCCCTGAGACGGTGATGCAAGCAAGCGGGGCAGCAGGAAACTCCTCAGCCCTGCTCGGGGAGGTGAGGAAGAGCTTAGTCGAAGAGAAGGAGTACCCGCCGGAGAAACCGGTAGAAGGAGAAGAGCCCCGGATTGGCGTCTTTGTCTGTCACTGCGGGATCAACATCGCCGGCGTGGTGGATGTAACCAGGGTGAAGGAATACGCTGCCACCCTTCCCCACGTGGCCTTTGTAGACCAGAACCTCTATACCTGTTCTCAGGATACGCAGGAGAAGATCAAGGAGAAGATCAAAGAGCACAACTTGAACCGGATCGTCGTTTCTGCCTGTACGCCGAGGACCCATGAACCTCTCTTCCAGGAGACCATGAAAGAGGCCGGACTGAACCGCTATCTCTTCGAGATGGCGAATATCCGCGACCAGTGCTCCTGGGTCCACATGCATGAAAAGGAAGAGGCAACGGAAAAGGCAAAGAACCTGGTGAAAATGGCAGTGGCCAAGGCTGCCCTCCTCAAGCCGTTAAAGCAGCATTCCCTGACCCTCTCCCACGAAGCCCTCGTGGTAGGAGGAGGGATTGCGGGGATGAATGCAGCCCTGAACCTTGCTGAGCAGGGATTCAAGGTTCATCTCATCGAAAAGGAAAAGGAGCTGGGAGGGCTTGCCCGGAGGCTCCACTACAGTCTGAACGGCGAGGAGATACCTGCATACCTCTCCTCCCTCATGGAAAAGGTTTCCCATAACCCCATGATCATGGTGTATACCGAAGCAGCCATCACGAAGGTGTTAGGTTATGTAGGAAACTTCAAGACCGAGATTGCGGCCAAAGGCAAACCCGTCCAGATAGAGCACGGCGTGGCGATCATCGCCACCGGTGCCTTTGAATATAAGCCTGAAGAATACCTCTACCAGAAAGACCGCAGGGTGACAACCCTGCTGGAGCTGGAAGGCGAGATAGCGAAGAAGAGTGCCCGCCTGAAGAAGGGGAAGAATGCCGTATTCATCCAGTGCGTGGGCTCACGGGAAGAGAAACGGCCCTACTGCAGCCGGGTCTGCTGTACCCAGTCCATCAAGCTCGCTTTGAAGCTCAAGGAGCTCAACCCTGAGATCAATATCTTCATCCTCTACCGCGACATCCGCACCTACGGGTTCAAAGAGGAACTCTACCAGAAGGCACGGGACCTCGGGATCATCTTCATCCGCTATGACCTGGATAACAAGCCGAAGGTGGAAGCGGTAAAAGAGGGAACAAAGTCTTCTCTCATGGTGAGCGTCTATGACCCGATCGTAAAGGAGCATCTGGTCATCGACACTGATATCCTGGCGCTCGCTGCTGCCACGTGTGCCCCAAAAGAGAATAAGGAGCTTTCTCAGTTCTTCAAGGTGCCACTCACCCAGGACGGCTTCTTCCTCGAGGCCCACATGAAGCTCAGGCCGGTGGACTTTGCCACCGAGGGGGTATTCATGTGCGGGCTTGCCCACTTTCCCAAGTTCATCGATGAGTCCATTGCCCAGGCGCAGGCTGCTGCCTCGCGTGCCACCACGGTCCTGGTAAAAGATACCCTGCTGAGCGAGGGGGTCGTTGCCTCGATTGACAGGGAGAGGTGCTCCGGATGCATGCTCTGTGTCCGGGTCTGCCCCTATGAGGCGATCAGCTTTGATGAAAAGGAACATGTGGCGCAGGTCAATGAGGTGCTCTGCAAGGGATGCGGCAATTGCGCTGCCTGCTGCCCTTCTGCAGCCTGCTTTGTCCAGAACTTCCAGGACCTCCAGATCATGGCAGAGGTAGATGCCCTCATTGAAGAAGTTGCGAGTTCCGAGTTTGAAGTTACGAGTTAAATATGAATAAAGATCTAAAAGCTACAAACCCGAAACCCGAAACCCGAAACCCAAAACAAGAAGGTTTCGAGCCGCTGATCATCGGCTTTCTCTGCAACTGGTGCAGTTACGCCGGCGCTGATCTTGCCGGGGTGAGCAGGCTCCAGTATCCACCCAATGTCCGGGTGGTGAGGGTGATGTGCTCAGCCCGGGTGAGCCCCATTTATATATTAAAGGCTCTGACCGGGGGCTTGGACGGCGTCCTCGTAGGCGGCTGCCATCCGGGAGAGTGCCATTACATGAAGGGGAACTACTATGCCCGGAGACGGATGCTCCTGGCGAAGCAACTCCTCGAGCACGTCGGAATCGAGCCGGAGAGGCTCCACCTTGAATGGATATCAGCATCGGAAGGGCCGAAGTTTGCTGAGACCATACAGAACTTTACCGAGGAAATCAAAAAACTCGGGCCAAACCCGTTAAGAAAATGAAGAATGAAAATATTTTGTTTTAATACAAACACATTAATTATTACATTGTCATTGCGAGCGACCAACGGGAGCGTGGCAATCTCACCTCATAAACAAGAGATTGCTTCGTCGTTTCACTCCTCGCAATGACGCTTTACTTAATGCCCTTGTATTAGTTTCGAGTTTCGGGTTTTTTATTGCGGAATGGAATGATGACAGAGAAGAAATACGGCGGCGGGGTAATCAACACCCTCGCAGCCACCTTACTAAAGAACAATATGGTAGAAGGAGTCCTGGCCTATACTGAGGGCCTGGACCGGGCTGACCTTGTCCCCTGCTTCATCACGAAACCTGAAGAGGCGGAGAAAATCTCCACCGCCTCATACTATCCCTACAGCCTTTCCCGGTTGCTCCGGGACTATGGAGAAGAAGGGAAAAAGATCGGCCTGGTGGTCCGTTCCTGTGATGCCCGCGGGGCAATCGAGCTCATCAAGAGAAACCAGTTCAAACGGGAAGACCTGTTTCTGATCGGCATTGAATGCTATGGCACCGTGAAGAGCAGCAGGGCAGGAAACCAGAAGGAGGAGTTCAGGATCACTGATCAGGGCGCAGAGGTTGGCGGCAAAAAGGTTGAGCTCAGCGAGGAGAGCATTTCGCCCAACTGCCAGCGGTGTGAATACCCGGTACCGTTTATGGCTGACCTGAGCCTGAAGATAGAAGCGCAGGCGACGCAGGTGTTCGCCTGTACGGAAAAGGGTGAGAAGCTGGCGAAGCTTGCCGGCATAGACTTTGAGAAGGGGGCACCGAAAACTGCGAAACGGGAGAAGGCTTTAGAGCGGCAGAAAGAGACGTTTGAAAAGCTCAGGAAGATGAGCCCGGAACAGAGGCTGGATTACTGGTTCAGGCAGTTTGACAAGTGCATCAAGTGCTATGGCTGCAAGGATGCCTGCCCTGTCTGTTACTGCAAGGATTGTTACCTCGGTCCGAACCGGTTCATGGTCAAAGGTGGAGAGATACCGCCGGACAAGATGTTCCACTTGATCAGGCTGTTCCATATCGCTGACAGCTGTCTGAACTGCGGGCAGTGCGAGGCAGCCTGCCCGGCTGAGATCCCTATCTCCCTGCTCTACCATGCCCTCTACCACGACCTCTCTGCCCTCTTTCACTATGAGTCGGGCGTTCATGAGGATGAGATTCCACCGCTCGGTATGATCACCGAGGAGGAATTAACCAAAGGAGGGGTTGACCTTGCTTAGCTTTATCCCGACGGTCTGCCCCTATTGCGGCTGCGGCTGTGGAATGCTGCTCGTGGTCAAGGACGGGAAAGTCGCAGGGTGCGAGCCCTGGCAGAGACACCCGGTCAATGAGGGCAAGCTCTGCATCAAGGGGTGGAATGCCCACCAGTTCATCGATCATCCGGACAGGCTTACCAAGCCCCTGATCAGGAAGGGGGATGAGTTCACAGAGACATCCTGGGATGAAGCACTTACCCTAATTGCCGGAAAGCTCACTGCCCTCAAGGAGCAGTCAGGCCCTGATGCGATCTCCTTCCTTTCTTCTGCGCGCTGCACCAATGAAGAGAATTACCTCTTACAGAAGTTTGTCCGGGTAGTCATCGGGACAAACAATGTGGACCATTGCGCCCGTCTCTGACACTCCTCAACCGTGGCCGGTCTGGCCGCAACTTTTGGCAGCGGGGCAATGACCAATTCAATCAGCGACCTGGAAGAGGCGAAGTGCATCTTAGTGATCGGATCGGATACCACTTCCCAGCATCCTCTCATCGCCCGCAGGATGGTCAGGGCAAAGGAGAAGGGGGCAAAGCTTATTGTGTGCGACCCCAGGGCTATTCAACTGTCCTCAATGGCTGACCTCTACCTCCCGCTGAAACCGGGGACAAACCTCGCCTTGCTCAACGGGATGGCAAAGGTGACCCTCGAAGAAGGGCTTGAGAACAAGGAGTTTATTGAGCAGCGGACAGAGGGGTTCGCGGAACTCAAGGCGCTGCTGGACACGATCTCCCTTGACGAAGTGGCTGAGGTAACCGGCGTGCCCGAAGAACAGATCAGGGAGGCAGTGAGGCTTTATGCCAAGGCTGAGAGCGCAGCCATTGTCTACTGCATGGGGATTACCCAGCATACCACCGGTACAGAGAATGTGATGGCAACCGCACACCTGGCCATGCTCACAGGGAATATCGGAAGGCCGGGCACCGGCGTGAATCCGCTCCGGGGACAGAACAATGTCCAGGGTGCCTGCGACATGGGTGCTCTCCCCAATGTGCTCCCCGCCTATCAGCAGGTTGCCAACGATGAAGCACGACAGAAAGCCGCCTCAGCCTGGGGTGTGAAAGAACTCCCCTCCAAGCCGGGGCTTACCGTTATGGAGATGATGGAGGCTGCAAATCAAAAGAAGGTAAAAGCCATGTACATCATGGGGGAAAACCCCATGGTCTCTGACCCTGACCTGAAACACGTCGAGCACAGCTTAAAGCAGCTCGACCTCCTTGTTGTCCAGGACATCTTCCTTACCGAGACAGCGAAGTTTGCCCACGTCGTCCTCCCCTCGGCCTGCTTTGCAGAGAAGGAGGGAACCTTCAGCAATACGGAGCGGAGGGTGCAGCGGGTACGGAAGGCTGTCGAGCCGCCCGGAGAAGCGAAAGAAGACAGCAAGATTATCTGCAAGCTGGCGGAGAAGATGGGTGCAGGAAATTTATTCCCCTTCAAGAATGCAGAGGAGATTTTTGAAGAGATCAGGAAGGTAACGCCGAGCTATGCAGGGATGACCTACGAACGGCTGAATACACCATCAGGGCTCCAGTGGCCCTGCCCGAATGTCGAGCATCCTGGAATACCCATTCTCCATAAGGAACAGTTCACCCGGGGGAAGGGCCTGTTTAAGCCGGCGCCGTACAAGAAACCGGCAGAGGAAGCTGACCAGGAATACCCCTTTACCCTCACGACCGGCAGAGTGATTTTCCAGTACCATACAGGAAGCATGAGCCGCAGGTCGCCGAACCTGGAGAGCGAGGTGCCTGAGGGGTACATGGAGATCAATCCCCGGGATGCAAAAAAGCTCGGCATCAGGGATTGCGAGATGGTAGAGGTAGAATCCCGGCGGGGGAGCATTGAGACAAAGACCAGGATCAGCAAGAAGATCAGGCCGGGGATTGTCTTCATCCCCTTTCACTTTGCTGAGAGTGCGGCGAACATATTGACCAATCCGGCACTCGACCCGATCTCCAAGATTCCCGAGTATAAGGCGTGTGCTGTAAAGATAAAAAAGATCATATGAAGTGAGGTGGGAGGATGGCGCTACCAAAATTCTTAAATGAACTGAATCCCGGCTTCAAGTACGAAGTGGCGGAGAAGCCCGGGGGAGGACATATCAAATCCTGCTTTGCCTGCGGGGTATGCACAGGCGGGTGCCCGGTGGCTGAGATCGATGACCGGTACGACCCGAGGAAGATCATCAGGATGATCATGCTGGGTATGAAGGAAAGGGTACTCTCCTCTGACTTCATCTGGCTCTGCTCGCTCTGCAACACCTGCTCCTTCATCTGTCCCCAGGATGTACGGTTCAGCGAGGCCATGGAGGTGCTCCGAGAGATGGCGGTGAAAGAAGGGTTTGTAGATCCCTCCTTCCCCAAGACCCTGAAGTCCATAGAAAGTTTCATCCAGACCGTCCGCGACAAGATGGTCACATCCGCGGTGGAGAAGAGGAAAGAAGAAAGTAAGGTAACCCCCAAGGAAATGTTAAAAGAGATCGTGGAGAAGAGCTGATCATATGAGCAGCAGTGACCTCACGAAGCAGAAGGAACAGATCGGCACCGTCATGGTAGTGGGCGGCGGGGTAGCAGGAGTGCAGGCCTCCCTTGACCTGGCTGAGCTCGGTTACTACGTTTACCTGGTTGAGGCATCACCTGCTATCGGCGGGGTCATGGCACAACTGGACAAGACCTTCCCCACCCTTGACTGCTCGCTCTGCATCCTCTCACCCAAGCTGGTGGAATGCGGCAGGCACCGCAACATCGAAATCATCACCAATGCAGAGGTGAAGGGGATCGAGGGCGTCCCGGGTAACTTCCGCTGCCAGGTGAAGAGGAGAGCCCGGTATGTGGACCGGGAGAAGTGCAATGCCTGCGGTATCTGTATCAACTACTGCCCCATCGAGATCAAGGACAGCTACAACGAAAATCTGAAAAACGTGAAGTGCATCCACATGCTCTACCCCCAGGCTGTCCCGGCCTATTTCGGGATCGATGAAAAAAGCTGCCTCTACTTAAGCAAGAACGAGTGCAGGCAGTGCGAAGAGGTCTGCGGCACTGACGCGATCAACTTCAAGGACAAGGACGAGATCCTCAACCTGGAGGTCGGCTCGATCATCCTCGCGCCCGGATTCGAGGAGTTTGATGCAGGGCTCAAGGCTGAGTACGGCTACGGCCGCTATCCCAACGTGGTCACGAGCATCCAGTTCGAGAGGATCATGTGTGCCTCCGGTCCCTTCCTGGGAGAAGTGATGAGGCCGTCCGACGGCAAACACCCCAAGCGCGTCGCCTTCATCCAGTGCGTGGGCTCAAGGGATGTTCAGGCAGGAAATCCCTACTGCTCTACGGTCTGCTGCACCTATGCCATCAAGGAGTCGATTGTCATCAAGGAGCATGACCCCAATCTTCAGATCACCATCTTCTTCATGGATATGCGGACCATGGGCAAGGGCTTTGAGCAGTTCTACGAGAGGGGGAAGAAGGAGTTCGGCATCAACTTCGTTCGCTCCAAGGCAACGAAGATCAGGAGAATCCCTGAGACTGAGAACCTCATTGTTCGCTACGTGAATGAAAGCGGAGCAAAAGACGAAAAAGAGTTTGACCTGGTAGTCCTCTCCGTCGGGATGGAGCCCTGTCGCGGATACCAGCAGCTTGCTGACTCTCTCAAGATCCACCTCAATCCCTACGGCTTCTGCGAGACGAACGAGTTCGCCCCCTTAAAGACGAGCCGGGAAGGGATCTACGTGGCAGGCGCCTACCAGTCGCCCAAGGACATCCCGGAAAGCGTCATGCAGGCGAGCGGCGCAGTAGCCCTCTCATCAGGACTTCTCTCGGCAAGCCGGGGCACGAGGGTAAAGGAAAGGGTGTTCCCTCCTGAGATCGATGTCTCCGGAGAAGAGCCACGCATCGGCGTCTTTGTCTGTCACTGCGGGACCAACATCGCCGGCGTGGTGGATGTGCCTGAGGTGGCTGAGTATGTCAGGACCCTCCCCAACGTGGCCTATGCAGAAGAAAACATGTACAGCTGCTCCCAGGATTCACAGGTGAGGATCAAGGAGCTCATCAAGGAGCACAGGCTGAACCGGGTTATCGTGGCTGCCTGCACGCCGAGGACCCACGAGCCCCTGTTCCAGGAGACGATCCGGGAGGCAGGGCTTAACCGGTGCCTCTTTGAGATGGCAAACATCCGGGATCAGAACTCCTGGGTCCACATGCATGAAAAGGAACGGGCAACGAAAAAGGCAAAAGACCTGATCAGGAGTGCAGTCTCCAAGGCACGCCTCTTAAGCGCCCTCCCTGAACAGCGGGTCCAGGTAAACCCCAGGGGCCTGGTGATCGGCGGCGGGCTTGCAGGCATGACTGCTGCCCTGGAGATCGCACGGCAGGGGTATGAATGTTTCCTGGTTGAAAAGGAGAAGGAGCTGGGAGGGAATCTCCGGAAGCTCTATTTCACGTTAGACGGGAATGACCCCCAGAAATTCCTGAGCGATACCATTGAAAAGATCCAGAAAGACCCGAGGATCACCATCCTGACCTCTACCGAGGTAACAGGAGTAAGCGGGTATATCGGTAATTTCAGGACCCAGGTCGTTCAGAAAAACGGATCGGATCAACCGATGGAGATCGAGCACGGCATCATCGTGGTGGCTACCGGTGCACAGGAGTACAAGCCAGATGAATACCTCTACGGGAAGAGCCCGAAGGTAATCACCCAGCAGGAGCTGGAGGAGAAACTTGGTACTAACCCATCACAGATCTGCTCTGTGAAGGATGTTGTGATGATCCAGTGCGTGGGCTCACGGGAGCCTGAAAAGCGGCCCTACTGCAGCAAGCTCTGCTGCAGCAAGGCGATCAAGAACGCCCTGAAGATAAAGGAGCTCAATCCGGATTGTAATGTCTATATCCTGTACCGGGATATCCGGACCTATGGATTTAAAGAGGACGCTTACAACAAGGCGCGCGATGTGGGTATCATCTTCATCCGCTATGACCTGGAAGGAAAGCCCGAAGTGAAGGAAGGCGAAACTCTTGAGATCAAGGTCTTTGATCCGATCCTGAAAGAGGACGTGCTCATCAAGAGCGACCTCCTGGTCTTAAGCCCGGCAATAGTCACGCAGGGGAATGAAGAGCTGGGCAAGCTGCTCAAGGTGTCGCTGACAGATGACAAGTTCTTCCTGGAGGCCCACGTAAAGCTCAGGCCGGTAGACTTTGCCACCGACGGTATCTTCCTCTGCGGGCTGGCTCACTCGCCGAAGCCGCTGGAGGAGTCCATTGTCCAGGCACAGGCAGCAGCAGCCCGGGCAGCCATTCCTCTTTCACGGGGGGAGGTTGAGGTCGAGCCCATCATCTCTTCGGTGGATCAGGAACTCTGTTTCGGGTGCGGAATCTGTGAATACAACTGCCCGTACAAGGCGATCCGGGTGGTACAGACAGAAAAAGGAGAGCGTGCAGAAACCATCACCGCCTCCTGCAAGGGGTGCGGGGTGTGTGCAGCCCGGTGCCCGAAGCAGGCGATCAGCATGGGAAGGTACACCTACGACCAGATTTCTGCCCAGATCGCAGCGATTGCAAGTGGATAGCTCTCAGCTTTCAGCTTAAATTCAATAAAGCTGAGAGCTGATCGCTGACAGCTTTTTAGTGAAAGCTGAAAGCCAAGTGCTTTTAATAGTCAAACGTGGAGTTGATACATTGAGCAACGGGAACGGAAATGATTTTGAGCCGAAGATACTCGGCTTCCTCTGCAACTGGTGCAGTTACGCCGGTGCAGACTTAGCCGGCGTATCCCGCTTCCAGTATCCCCCGAACTTGCGGGTGATCCGGGTAATGTGCTCAGGGAGGGTGGATGCCGCCTTTGTGCTGGACGCATTCTCCCGGGGGATGGACGGCCTCCTGGTGAGTGGCTGACACCCCGGGGACTGTCATTACCAGTCTGGTAATTACGAAGCGGTAAATATGGTGAACATGACCTGGAAGATCCTGAAGGGTGCCGGGGTCAATCCGAAGAGGCTTGCCCTCGAGTGGGTATCAGCAGGGGAAGGGTTGAGGTTTGCCGAGATCGTGACGAAATTCACCTCTCTCATCAGGGAGCTCGGACCCCTCGGACAGGGCGAAGGGATTGATGCAGAGAAGCTGCTCTTCAAGCTGGAGGCAGCAAAGCGGGCAGCCGAAGGTGAAAAGATGAGGTGGATCCTCGGCAAGCATACAGAGATTTCGAAGGACGGGAATGTATACGGCGAAGTCTTCACCGGGCATGAGATCGGAAGGGTCTTTGACATGCTCGCCCTTGAGGAGATAACAAACCAGGAGATCCTCCTCCTCCTGGAAGGTGGAAACTACTCGGTCAGGGAGATAGCCCAGAATCTGAGCCTGCCTTCTTCCCAGGTGCTCCGCCAGGTGCAGGCGCTGAGGAGAAAAGGATTTCTCGAATCAAAAGAGATCAGGGGGTCATCCCCCATCTACGGTCTGGTGAGTAAAGAGGTCAACGGTGGAAACTAAGCGATTCCTCATCGTGGGAGGAAGCATAAGCGGCATACATAAGGCCATCGAGCTGGCAGAGCAGGGAAACCAGGTCTACCTCCTCGAGTCACGTCCTGACCTGAAGCTCGACCGGATCATTGCCGACAACCCCTCAAACGGAGGTATGCCTTTCCTCTCCCCTGAATTAGAAAAAGTGCGATCAAACCCCAACATCCACATCCTCACCAATGTGGACATTGAAAGGATTGAGCAGAACGAGGGCGGATTCAAAATCAAGGCAACGAAGAGGCCGCTCCGCATCATCCCCGAGAAATGCAATGACTGCAAGGACTGCATCAAGGTCTGCCCCATGAGCATGTCCGATGATTACAACCAGGACCTGAATTTACGGACAGCCGTTGATTACTTCAGCACCCTCTGTTACCACATCATCAAGGAGAAGCCCATCTGTCAGGAAACCTGCCCGGTCAATCTGGATATCAGGGGCTACATCGGTCTGATTGCAGACGGAAAGCCGGAAGAATCCCTCGACCTCATTAGGGAAAAGCTCCTCTTCCCTCTCACCATCGGCAGGATCTGCCCGCACCCCTGTGAAGAGGCGTGCAACCGGGACATCGTGGACAAGCCCCTCTGCATCAGGGACCTGAAGCGGTATGTTGCAGACTATGAGATGAAGCTCCTCTCGAAGCCCAAGCCAAAAGAAAAGGTGAGCGGCGAGCATAAAAGTGATAAAGTGGCGATCGTGGGTGCCGGACCCGCAGGGCTCGCCTGTGCCCATGACCTTGCCCTCAGGGGGTATCCGGTTACTATCTTCGAATCCCTGCCTGTTGCCGGCGGGATGCTCGCAGTGGGGATTCCTGATTACCGCCTGCCCCGGAATATCCTCGAGATGGAGATTGACCTGGTAAGGCAGCTCGGCGCAGAGATTAAAAACAATACCCGTATCGGCAAGGAGATCAAGCTCACCGACCTCTTCAACCAGGGGTACAAGGCAATCTTCATTGCGGTCGGGGCGCACAACAACCAGCAGATGAAGATACCGGGCGAGGATCTGCCCGGCGTCGTTCCCGGCGTCTTCTTCCTCCGCGACTTGAACCTCGGCAGAGAGGTGAAGGTGGGTGAGAAGGTAGGCGTGATCGGAGGCGGCAACGTGGCAATGGATGCTGCCCGGAGCTCGCTCAGGCTCGGTGCAAAGGAGGTTTCAATCCTCTACCGCAGGTCCCGGGAAGAGATGCCCGCAAGCGACGAAGAGATTGAAGCAGCCCTCCATGAAGGGATAAAGATAGAGTACCTGGTTGCCCCGTCGGAGGTGGTTGCAGAGGGAGGTAAAACCGTCGGCCTCAAGTGTGTCAGGATGCAGCTGGGAGAGCCTGATAAGAGCGGAAGGAGAAGGCCGGTGCCAATTACCGGGTCAGAATTTGTCATCCCGCTCGATACCATCATGCCGGCTATCGGTCAGGCATCAGACCTCTCCTTCATTGACGGGGAGAGCGGCATTGCCCTCACCCGGTGGGGAACCATTATCGCCGACCCCGACACCCTAACAACCAGCCGCAAGGGGGTATTTGCCGGCGGCGACTGCGTGACCGGTCCATTCATTGCTATCGCTGCAATTGCTGCCGGGAAAAAGGCAGCATTATCTATTGAACGGTTTTTGAAAGAGAGTTCTGAAAAATAGGAAAATAGGGAAAATAGGATTCTTCGATGCCTAACAACATTTTTTCGACAATTCGTAAGGGCGAGGTTACCTCGCCCCTACAATTTTCTTTATTAACATGAAAGTTTGACGCAGATGATCGAAGAGAGAAAGCGGTATATCCCCGAATTCAAAGATATCCCGTCAGCCAGGGCAAAGATAGCTGAACTGCCGGTCGAGAAGAGGATAAAGGATTTCTCCGAGGTGGAGTTCGTCCTAGAAAAGGATGCAGCAGAACGCGAGGCAAAGAGGTGCCTTTCCTGCCGGCGCTGTCTTGGCTGCAAGCTCTGCCTTGCGGCCTGCGAACCCAAGGCGATTGACTTCAGCCAGCAGGAAGAAGCGATTGAACTCACCGTGGATGCCATCGTGATCGCTCCGGGCGTCGAAAAGGTGCCGGCAAAAACCAGGCAGGAGCTCGGCTACAGAAAGTTCCTGAACGTGGTGAGCGGAGTGGATTTCGAGGCCATCCTGCGGGAGGACGGCCCGTACGGCGGGCTCATCCTCAGACCCTCGGACGGGGAGATACCTCAAACCATTGCCTTTATTGCTGAAGGCAGGGATGCTTTCATGTATACTGTGAAGGAAATGTCCGCTGCGCAGAAAAAATTTCCTGTAATGAAGCTCATCCTCTTTTCCAGGGACGATCTGGGTACATCTGAGGGTATCCCCTGCGAGCAGCGGAAGGGCGATGTCATTGAAATAAAGGAAACAGGGGAGAACAACAACCTCCTCATCCAGTGGGAAGAAGACGGAAAAACGAAGGAAGAGGAGCTTGAGATGGTCGTCGTGCAGACACCGCTTACCCTTGCTCCGGAAGTGGTAAAACTGATGGACCAGCTCGACATCCCGAAACCCAGGCCTTTCTTCGAATATCTGGATTCCGCCCTCGTAGAAACGGGTAAGGAGAAGATCTTCTTTTCAGGCGGGATAGGGAAGACATGATGAAATCATTCCAAGGGGGGGCGGGTTTAAAACCCACCCCTACAGGATATACGCGGTAATCTGATGAAGAAGAATCTATCGGTAGATCATATAAAGTGTACTGGCTGCAGAATGTGCGAGCTGGCCTGCTCCATGGTCAAGGAGCTGAACTTCAACCCCAAGAAGTCCAGGATCAAGGTGCACCTGGTCGGAATCCCTGAAGTGCCTGTCCCCGTAATCAGCAGGCTCTGCGATGAATGCGGCGGAGATCCTGTCTGTCTCAAATACTGTACCGTTAACGCCATCACCTTCACTGAAAACAACCCCAAGCCGGATAAGAAGAAAATCGTTCTTGCCAGGGAGGTCGCAGAGGCCTGGCTTAAGAAGCAGTTAAAGGAACCGAGGTAAAACGATATGGCTCAGGCAAAAGTCAGAACCTTTGCCGGGATGAGAGAAATCCTGGGGGGGAAGGAGATTGATTTTCAGATTGGCTCTGATGAGACCATCGGGAGCCTCATTGAAAAGCTGGTCAAGACCTACGGCAAGGCCCTGGAGGAGCAGATCAAGGACCCTGTGACCGGCGACATGATCCCCGTCCTCATCATGGTGAACGACCGGGTCTACCGCTCCATCGTCGACCTGGGAGAAAAGGTCATAGACGGTGACACCGTCACCATCCTTATCCCCTTTGATGGGGGATCATCCCTGCAATAGGAAACGTAGAAACACTTCCTCCCCGATAGTAAATCAAATCACGATATCGTCCCGGTATTCACCCAAAAGATGGATGAGTTCAATCAGGACGGAACGAGATATCTTAACCTTCTCGGCTGTATAATCCCGTCGTGTTACCATGTTGGCCTTATAACCTCCTCAAAGAGAGCCTTTGCGGTTTCCTCACCTCGACCTCGATAGCTTTTTAGATCGAGATAGATCTGTACTGGAGATGCTATACAGATACTGTCAATTTGCCTGATACCATAAAAAACACCTTCATCGTAAGGTGTTAATAACAACACATTAGCCCCGCTTGTGACCTCTTTGAGGTTCAGGAGTGAAGCTACCTCCTCTATCTGATTACCAACGTAGGCCATAGCCCGTTGATAACGGACGGCAGGGGCGAGGCGTGCTGCCCCCGAAAATCCAGTTAAAGCGTATTGAATACCTTTCTGTTTACAGAGTGCACTCAGGTCTCTTTCAATTTCCACGAGTTCTTTCAGCGTGTAAAACTCCTGAAGCTTACTCTTTCGATAGGTGTAATTTTCAGACCACTCAGTAAGAAGCCTTTCCGGCTCGCTCAACAAAAACCCATCCCTCGTAGTTGATATCCATTCCCGATCCCCTAAAAGTTTTTTGATGTTAGCAACCTGTCCCAGGCTAACCTTCGCTTCGTTGGCGAGCTCCTGGGTTTTCCAGGCTTTCATAGAGTTACTCAAAAGCACCCACAGAACCCTTGCTGCCTTGGGCGAATAGAGCGAACGCAAATCCCGTTTCATTGCAAACGGGTTTGGTTTCCCTTCCTGTTCAATATACACCTGGTTGAATGATAGACGGCAATTCCCTGCAAGGTCTACATATCCAATCCCATCTTTTGTGCAGATTTCAGCCGACTGAGGAGAAATGTAGGGAGCGATAAAAACTCCGTATGAGCCAGGATAAACTTCACGGTATCTCATCAGTTGATTAACTGCCTCCCGAGTAAAACGGGGCTGGCCGTTATTCTTAACATCCACCACCAAAGTTTGCTTGCTATCAGGAAGGGCAAGGGTAATAACTAAATCTGCTCTCAACCCACCCCCACCAACCTCCCTGCTCAATAACGCTATTCGGACAAAGGGGACCTTTTCCAGGCATGCCCTCAAAACATTCTCTGCCTTATTCTCCATATCCCAAAGCTTATTTTTCATCAATAATACCTATTTCAGCATTCGTTGAAAATTATTATTACAATAAAATAATTTAGTGTCAAGCTATATTTCATTTTTTATGATATTTTCAGCAGATGTTGAAATTTAATTTTTCAGTGAAAACGGTGAAGGTTTTGGATACGACTCTCTAATCGGGAGGTTGTCCCTCTTTTACGCTCGAATTCTGACTTCTGAACTCTGTTTTTTACTCCTGTCTTCTTCACTCCGCATTAGGGGTGCCTTTCCCCTTTGACCTTACTCCTTTCACACTTATTGAGGCAGTGGCTAAGACTGACTTAAAAGGATATGTTGGATGGCTGGGGAGATGGGGATGAGGGAAAGGGAAGTGTTCTGTTCTATGAATGACAAATGAAGATGGGAGACTAATGGATAATAAATGGGCACAAATGGACAAGAATGGACAATTTATGAGCAATATGAACCCATCTCCAATTCTCCACAATTCTCCACCAAAAACAGAAATAGGATCATAAAATCATTTCGTGATCCTATTAATCGTTTCATGATCCAATTCGCTCCCATTCGGCATCCCGCCCCCTACCAAGGCACCGAACTTTCTTTTGCCGCTTGAGATCCATCAGAGCTCTCTTCAAAGTCGGGTAGCTTACGCCGGGGCAGGCACGTTGAAGTTCACTGAATTTGAAGCGGCTTGGGAGACGATTAATTGTCTGTTGAACCATCTCTCTCTTAGCCCCTTTGGCTGTAGTAATGGTTCCCATTCGTTCTTCAAATTCCTTGTAAGCTGCAATGAGGGTTCCTAAAAAATAGTTCCACCAGGGCCGCAGATCGTGTTTCGCCTCATGCCAGCCATGGGAACTATTTAAGAGCACCTCATAATAGGTCTCTTTACTCTCCTCAATGATCCGTTCCAAGCTGATGTAACGGCCCGCTTCATAACCAGCCTGGTAGAGTAAAAGGAGAGTTAGCAGGCGGCCAATCCTGCCGTTCCCATCCCAGAAAGGATGAATGCACTCGAAGTCAAAAACAAATGAAGCGATTAAAAGGAGAGGTTCTCCCTGTCGCTCGTCTATTGCCTGCTGGTAAAAAGTGCAGAGTTTCTTTATGAATTCTGGGGTTGCCAAGGCTGAAACAGGACGGAAGCGAATGACTTGACGCCTATCGGGAAGAACCTCTAAGATTGCATTATCTTTGGATTTCCACTGTCCACCTTTTTCAGGTGTACGCGCATACATCTGACGATGAAATCGAAGAATGAGATCAGACGTGAGTATCATGCGCTTGGCGTTTGCATGGATGTCGGACAGCACATCACGATAGCCAGCAACCTCTTCCTCAGAATGCCCTTTCGGTCTGATTTTC
Source organism: Pseudomonadota bacterium (assembly GCA_026388815.1). Classification (GTDB taxonomy): domain Bacteria; phylum Desulfobacterota; class WTBG01; order JAPLJA01; family JAPLJA01; genus JAPLJA01. Next base: position 11,150 of record JAPLJA010000259.1, on the reverse strand, counting down.
TTTGCCACAATTGCTTCCAGCCGATCTGCCGCTACAATCACCCCTTCAATCCGGTTGGAGGATTCCACGCTCTGAACCATTGCTACCTTCTTAAGAGTCTCCAGTGCTTCGGGGGATTGCTTTTGGTACAGGGTTTGTCGGCCCCGGTACTCTCCTAAGGTCCGTACCGTCATTAAAAGATTTTGAGAGATCGGCTGCTCAAGTAAATAGCCATATTCAAATGATCGCATTCATCCTCCATTGTTGGTATTTTGAAGCAAGATTCTCAGTTCACCCATGATCTGTGCAATCCGCTTCCGCTTTTCCTCCAGCCCGAAAAGCATTACGCCGCCGCCTGGATGGTTCGCAAATGCAGAGAGGGGCTCAAACAGTCGCTGGGGAGTTCCGCCGTGCGCTGATTTTACCTCTATATCGTCCAGCTCGCCCTGGTGGCGCTGGACTTCAGTGATACGGAAATATGAACCCGTCCCCAATTTCTTCGTTTTTTAGGCGGGAGTCAAGAATTAAGTATGGTGTCCCTGGAATTCCTTAGTAACAGGGATGAAGTGAAAGATTTCAACAACGTCCCCTTTCTCCCCGTTTTTTGCATAGTTTCTTCCTGTGCAAGGAATGTAAAAACTTGTCTTTTATTGCTTCCGGGAAATAAATATCACCCGTATTTATTTGTTGTCCACAATTCGAGCAAACATGATTTGCTCTGGCTTTTGTTTCCTTAAAATATTTTAAGTTATCGTATTTACTCATAAGTTGATTTCATAAACCTATTCTTCTTTCGCCATATTCATTAACCCATTTTTTCTTTCGCAACTTGTTGTATCTTTTGACGAATTTTCTCTCTGAACTTTTTTCCTACTTCATCAAATAAAGCCAGCAATTGCTCAAAGGTATTTTCCCCGCCGAGAAAATCCCAATATTCGTTTCCTATTAAAAACTCTTCTCCTTTTTCCAAAACTCCTTGCTCTGTAAACCGCTCGTATGGTTGGGGGTGATATGGATTGTAGGGAAAAGCAAGAAAAACTCTGATCGGACTTCCCCGACGCGCAACCCATTCTAAAAGTTTTGTTTTTGATTTTGTAAAAACGTCGATGTTCGGTTTTACTGTTTTGATTTCAAAATAATGTTCTTTGCCGGCGCGCCGCATATAGAAATCCGCAATCCTTCCTTCTTTTTGGGCTTTGCCGTCCTTCGCCGAAGCGTCGAGCACCAATTTTATTTCTTGTGCGTTATTGACTTCTTTTTCGCCGTTACGAAGTTTTCTAACTATGTCATCAATAACCGATTTTTGCTCGCGTGAAATAACACCGCCGACATCATATTTTGTAAAACATTCGTCCGCACTTTCTTCTGCAATAATTTTTGAGACATCTTCGTAAATAGACATGCCCAAAGTTGTGGCAATTGAGTGTATGAATGAATATGCCGCCACCTTCTCGCTATCTTGAATAAGGCGTGTCAGGAACGGCATTGAGGAAGTTTCGCGGGCGTAGCGACGTAATTTATCCTCAATCTTCCTTTCGAGTAATGCTGTGATTTTCTCTTTTTGTGAATTTGATAAAGCCATATTGTCTATTTCAATTTTATCATTTTACTTTTTAAAGCCTCGGTATTTTCTGCTGTATATAAGGTTTTTTGATCGCCAATATTTATCGATGGCACGGAGTCTAAAATTTCTATAGATTTTTTAAAATATTTTAGAGCTTTATTGGTATTTAATAATATTTTCTTGATTTCTTCACAATAATCCTCAATTTTTTTAGACCCCAGAGAAGGGGTGGTTTTTAACTTCTGCGATAACGTCTTGAATATCATTATAATGTGATACCGAGCAATTCGATATTTCTTATCTATTTTTCCAGTTTTAAAAAATGATTCTAATATATACATTGTAAGGGAAGATATGTAATAAGGGTAAAATTTATGGCCAGAGATAAACATTTGTTCTCTGTTATTGTTGTACACTTTACTAAAATACCCCGATGCTGTGTGTGGCTGATCTAAAAACATGGCAGCAAAAGATTTTATTTGTTCCCTGATAGTTACAATACGAGGGCGGCTTACATCTTTATCGCGGTATTGCTTTTGTCTTCTCTCATAAAATAACTTAGCTCGCTGATTTTGTTCGGATTGATAATATAGTTCTAAATCTTTTTGAAATTTTGAGAATGCCTCCAGTTGCTCCTTGGGGATAGAGGTTTGATTGTTCGTGGCAATGATAATTTTATTTTGTATATTTTCATCATCAGTAATTATTAACTTTAATGGTATATATATCTGATTGATGCCATCAATTTCTTTATTATTAAATAATACATGGCTAGTCTGGCACCCATTTACGATTTGGTAATTTTCGATGAAAAACTTATTTCCCTTATTTGTTTTTGAGTTAGCAACGATGGTGACCCCGTTATTAAGTAGACAAAAAATATCGAACTCTTTATTTTCAAGAGTTGCTTCTATCCCTTTGTTAACATTATTTGATTCGCCTAAAAAGGCACGAACATTTTCATAAAAAACATCTTTAATCTCGTCACCATCATCGGAGATTATTTTTTTAAATTCTGCAAAATTAACTATTCCAAAATATGCTTCTTGAACTCTTTCTTCTACTGGCAAAACTATATGCTTATCAAATGTAAACTCACATCTTGTTGTCCTCTTTGTCCGCAAATAATATTGCTGTATTTCATCTGCTCCACAGGGGAAGACTTCTATTTTTTGGAACAAAGATAATTTCTCCAAATCTGATTTGTGGCCATTAATCCTAGATTCTAAACTTTTGTCCCTTTGCCAAGTTCCCGTGGTAACATAATAAATCTTACAAATGGGTTTCCCTTTGGTCATTTTTGACACATGTTCCCAAACTTTTTCTTTTAAAGTAATCGCTCTTTTAATCTCTGTTGATTGGGTTGACTTCGGTTCATCGCTGAGAAAATCACTTATGGAGACAAAGAAATTACTAATATCGGCGCCATCAAAAGAATTTGAGGTTTTTGCTTGTGTAAAAATAAAAGAGGCCTCAAGAAAATTATTACGAACAACCAGATCATCTATTTCCTCTGTGGTAGTAATTAAATTTCCATTCACAATTATTGCTATGCCATCTATTCCTTGCGTGGAACCCATTGAGATATCTTCTATAGAAAAATCACTTTTATACTCAGAGGAAATTATTGAAAAATTACAGAAGTTCTCAAAATTTTTAGCGTCATCAGAAGACTCTATTTCTTCACTTTTTAAAAAATCTCTTATCAAATTTCTTATAATAGTATTCATAAGCTTTTCAAGTGGAAAATAATTTCTGAATAGGGTGCCTTATCTCGTTCTGTTCTATTTAATACCGGCCTCTTGAATTGATTCACAATTTTCATGCCGGACCGTTCTGCAATTGAGGGATAGAGGTTATATTTATCGTTCGCTACAATAAAGACATCGAAGTCATCAACTAGAAAAATTTTACAATTCAGCAGGACTTTTGAAATTCCATCAACATAAGAAGCTCGTGCCTCCATGCCTTGACCTTTATACAGTGGCCCTATTTCTAGCTCATCTTTCCGCTCAAATCCAAAAAGATCGTAAGCATAGGCATGCTGCTCATGATAATCAATCTGGCCGACATATGGCGGTGAAGTAAAAATCCCTTTAATTTTTTGTTTCTTCAATATCTCTCCGAACTTTTTATTTCTCTTTTCAACTTCCTTGAAAATATCAATATTTCTAGAGTCAGTTGGGATAATTGCATAATGCGAGTTTGTTTTTAATTTAGCAAAAATTTTAAGACGATTGACTGTATCAATGGCGTAGCGTTCAAACCATGCTTTTATTGAGAAAAGCGGCTTGCAAATCTTTTTGTGTTTCCAGCAATAGTAAGTGGTTACCTGTGGTTCTTTGAGAGTAGCTAAATCCGAGTGCGTTGTTGCACGACATGATCTAATTGTTCGGCTTAAAATTACAGCCAGAATCTTTTTATTTTTTAGATCTTTTATTTTTTTAATTTGTTCAAATGCAAAATCAATTTCTTTGCGTACATTCTTGATATACCACCTATCCAAAAAGTTTTTGGCAGAAAAGTGATTTAATTCAATATTGTATTTTTTAACGAGATCGTTATAAATTTCCAAAAATTCCTTTTCTTTTTCAGCTACATATTTATCTTCATCTATTTGCCCTTTCTGAATTTTGTATTTGAATTCTGGACTCGGGAAATACCTACTATTAAAATCTGCCATACGAGCTAATAGCTCATTTTCAAAAGTAGTGATTTTGCTATCAGCTTCATAATTTGTGATTGCTTGCCTTACTTTTTTGACTTCGCTTTCAAGTGCAGATAAATCATAGTCAAGCAATTTTGTTTCCGTAATCATGCAGTTAAAACGGGATATATCAATGCCGATGGAGTGTATTCCCATCTCGTGTGCTTGCACAAGCGTTGTTCCTGAACCGGAAAACGGATCAAGAATAATATCACCTGCTTTGAAATAACCATCTTTTTTAAAACCGTCTGTGTGGTCATCAATAAAATACTGGACAAGTTGGGGTATAAACTTGCCCTTGTAAGGGTGCAGGCGGTGGACGTGCTTTGTTGTGTCTTTTTCTCGAAGGTGATCAAAAGACAATGCCCAGTTTAAATCATCACCGAGTCGCTTTTTCCAGTTGATCTCGCGTTCTCTACGATACGATTCGTAATAATTCTTTAAGTCGTTTAAATCAACAAAAACTGAATTGTCGCCATTATGTTTTTTAACCTTCCCATATTGCACCAAATATGAAATATTTGATTCGCCAATATCACGTCTGAGAAAATCGCTAGCCCAACGGCTTGCTTCTTTAATTGTTAGGAGTTGTTTAGTTTGTTGCATAATTCAATTTGATCAAATTCTCAATTGAAACACCCAGCGCTTTGGCGGTATTCGCCATAACAAACGCGAAGTGTTTTGTTAGTGAAATTCAGTATCTATAAAAATAACCATAGCCCTAACATCTTGTTTTTGCTATTTTTATCATCTCGCTTTTTGCCATTCTTGTCAAAAATCTATTCACTTTTACAGCATTTACAAAAAATAAACAAACGATTTTTGAGATAAAAAGGAAGTAGTTTCCTACTCCCTTTTTTGAAGGATGGGGGCAAATCTTTCACCTTGACAGATTTTCCCCAAGTCGATGTCAGGAAAATGGGATCAGGGTTAAATAATTAAGCATCAATTATCCCCTTCCTGTACTCCTCCCCGAACATAATTCTATTCCTCCCCAGCGACACAAAAGCAGAATACAGAAGTCAGGAGACACATCAAATGCGGAGTGCGGAATGCGGAGTGTAGAGTGGGGAAAGACAGGACTTTGGGATTGGGGGTTAGGGGTTAGTCAAATGCGAAGTGCGGAGTGTAAAAAGACAGAATTTAGCAGTCAGGAGTCAGAAGATAGAACAATAATAAATCTTCAGTCTCCTGGTCATTTGTTCGGGAAGCCGGCTTTCCTCCTTTCCTCCTGATTCGCTTCCATGTCCTCTCCCATTCTCTTGAACTTCTCCAGAATTTCCGGACGCTCCTCCTTGATGCGCGGCACCAGGGGCATGTAGATTTCAAGGATGCTGTTGAAGACTTTGACAAAACTCGCAGTCGGTGGAGCTGGTTCTGGGGCAAGTGCGGCCAGGTAATCCAGCTCCTCAGCGGTGAGATATTTGACAAAGTTTACCCCGCCAAAAGTTCGTTGCCCGGGTTTGTAGGCGTAGGTGCTATACCATTCCAGATACGGTGCGACCCCTTCCTCATTCACCTTTCCATCAAGAAAGGCCTTAGTCAGCGCATGGCCGAGCTGGTATCCTGCACTGAGTGAGGGGAACGTGGAGAACTGCCCGGACGCGAACGCATCCCCGACAAGAATAACGTTTCTGTAAAAGAGTTTCTCAAAAGGTGACCAGTAGTTCATCACACAACTCTCAGGTCTATCCAGGCTCTTTGCTTTTTTGAACCACTGAGAAAAGACAGGGTCATCCCGGGTAAACCTCTCCAGAAGAGACTCCAGATCATCCTTCGGGTCACTTGTCATGATGCCCACATGATAGTGATCTGCGTCGCATGTCTGTGAGATTGAGAAGGTCCCGTACATGGTAAAAACAAAAATGAGTCCTTCCGCATCGGGCGGCTGTACGCCGGTCATCGCCCAGGTGAGATAGCGGGTGGTCCCGAGAAACTGCCGATCCTTATTCAGGCCGAGAGCTCGAACGATACGGGAGTTGACTCCGTCTGCAGCAACGACAAACCGCCCCTGATATTCTCCCTGATCCGTTGCCACGATGACCCTGTCATCCTGTATGGCTACCCCGGTCACATTGGTATTGGGAAAGTACTCGACCCCGTAGGCCCGGGCGTCGGTAAGAATGCCTTCAAGTAACCGTCCTTTGGATACGGCAACACCCTTGCTGTTTTTCACCGGATCCTTCTTCAACTCTGCCCAGTCTCCTACCATCAACCGTTTCCCGCCGGGTGAGTAGAAGTGAAAGCCATACCGGTTGTCATTCCAGGGGCCTTCATACTTCAGTGAAAAACCGGTCACAGGGAAGACCAGGGTCTGCGTTCTGCGGTTGAATGTTGCGATCTGACCGAACATATACTCATTGAGGGCAATCACCCCGGCATCAGTACGGCGGCTCCTGGTAATGTCTGTCCTCCGCTCTAACAGGGCAATGCTGAGACCGCTCTCGCCGGCAGTTTTTGCCGTCATGAGGCCGGCCGGGCCCGCACCTACAATGACAACGTTGTATTGTTTTGTCATGTTCCTTTTCCTTTCTTCACTATCTTCATGATGCAGCAGTCATCGCCCCCGGCTATCCTTGCAATCAATTCCGCCTGGTAGGCAGTATGTTCACTGATGTATTTGGCATTCAATGCACAGACAAAGGTGCATACGGGTTCGTGAAAGTTCAGCCGCTTCGCTGCCTCATGGTAAGGACAGGCACCAAACTTCGTGTGTACTTCTTCGGGTAACGTGTGAATTACTTCAGGCTGAAAGCCGAGGGACTTGTCCTCTTCATTTTCTGCCATGGCCACCACGGCGTTAAAAGGGATATTGCGGAGATCGATGTGGTAATCCCTGACGGTGTCCTCCATGTACATATCGTATAACCGCTCATAGAGTTCATCTGCCCGGTCACCGAACTCCTGCCGGAAAAACTTGTAGGTCCTCACAGTCTGGCAGCTGAACTTGTCTCTCAGGTACTGGATCTGTTTCTCGATGGGGATATCTTTATCAATGTACGGTTTGTTTTTTTCCATGCCCTCCCCCTCCTTATCACCTTATCACCTTCTATTCTTCACCTGGGCGCAGCAAGCGGTGCCCTACATTCTGCACTCCGCATTTCTTCTGTCTCCTGACTTCTGACTCCTGTTTTTCACTACTGCCTGTTGCCCGTTGCCTATTGCCTTCTTCTTGCCTCACGCTTCCCAGTGGGCATTAAAGATGCCTCGGTTGTTGTGGTAGTAGACCATCTTCGTCGGCGTTACCTTGATGATCCTCACCATCCCCTTGGGGAACTCGATAGGACCGCCTGTCTCCCGCTCGACATCTTCAAAGGCTGGTCTCATTAATTTCATAGCGTGGGCAAACTCCCTGGTATCTTCGGTGAAGATCTCGGCAGTACCCAGGATGTTCACTCCCCTCACCGACCTGAAGGTCCTCGCCGAGGTCCCGATGCCGATTGCCACCCGGTTGTTCTCCTTCAGGTTCTTGAACTTTCTCCCGCCCTCGCTGAAGATGTAGATGGTAAGCCCGTCATTCACATAGTCCACCACTGAAACTCGCGGTATCCCGTCCCTGCTGGCAGTGGCCAGGCAACAGGCCTGTTTTTTGCCCAGGTAGTCAATGATCTCCTTTTCCAGCTCTTGCCTGCTCAGTTGCTTCCGCTCAATGCGCATCTTCCTGAGCAGCGCGTCTGCCATCCGGTCCATTTCTTCGTCTGTCAATTCATGGATTTCCATGGTAAACCCTCCTTCTCATAAGTGTTCTGCCATTCAACAGCTTTCAGCATGCAAAAAATTCCTCCTGAAGTACAACTCATATATAGCAGATTATTTACTCTTCGTGCAGGAGAAAGTACCTAAGTCAAATGTCCATACCTGACACTTGTTACGACTTGTCACCTTGCGGAATGCGGAATGAAGCAGACAGGAATAAAATAGAGAAGTCAGAATTCAGGAGTCAGAAGAAACGTGGATTGCGGAATGGCTTGCTATTTACCGGTGAGTCGGCTATTATTATAAAATACTAACTGGCGCCGTTGTTGAGATTTTAACCCCTCGATTGATCGCAACTACGGGTGATAGAGAAACCGTGGTTGCGATTTTTGCATGTAACGCATACCCGACAGCTTTTCCACCATCATCCCCAACAGCGGATTTTAATGCGTAAACGTAAGAAAGGATATGTTCCACACACAGGGAATGGAAGAATCTATGAGAGTCACACGTAACGATCTGAGGAATCTGGCAATTATCGCCCACGTTGACCATGGTAAGACCACGCTGGTGGATGCCATGCTCTGGCAGAGCGGCGTTTTCCGGGAGAACGAGCTGGTGCCTGCACTGGTAATGGACAGCTTAGACCTTGAACGGGAAAAAGGTATCACCATTATGGCCAAGAACATGGCGATCACCTACAAAAATGTAAAGCTGAATATCGTTGACACGCCCGGCCATGCCGACTTTGGCGGCGAAGTGGAGCGTACCCTGAACATGGTGGACGGTGTCCTGCTCCTGGTTGATGCAACGGAGGGACCGCTGCCCCAGACCAGGTTTGTCCTGGGCAAAGCCCTCGCTGCCGGACTTCCGCCCATCGTGGTGATCAATAAAATAGATCGTCCGGACCGCCGCATCAATGAGGTCTTGAATGAAATCTACGATCTCTTTATTGATCTGGATGCCACGGAAGAACAGCTCAACTTCCCCGTGCTTTACACGAACGCCAGGGCAGGTATCGCCCTTACGGATCCGGAGGAGAAGGGGAAAGGCCTGGTACCGTTGTTTGAGGCGATTCTCGCCGCCATACCTTCTCCATCATACGAGCCTGAAGCTCCCTTACAGTTTCTGGTCACGAATCTGGATTACAATGACTATGTCGGTCGCATTGTCGTGGGCAAAATAGTCAGCGGCTCCGTTCATCCCGGACAGGAGGTGACCCTCCTCAAACAGGGAAGTATTGCCGGCAAGGCCCGTATCAACACAGTCTATACTTACGAGGGGCTGAACCGAATCGAGCAGGACAGCGTCGGGGCCGGCGACATCGCTGCCATTTCTGGTGTAGCCGATGCTTTTATCGGTGATACCATAGGTGACCCCGGCGACAGCCGGCCATTGCCGCTCATGACGATTGAAGAGCCGACTATCTCCATGGTCTTCTCCGTTAACACCTCAACCCTGGCTGGTAAGGAAGGGAAGCTGTTAACTTCCCGGCACATCAAGGAGCGCCTCGAAAAGGAACTCCTTTATAATGTCAGCATCAGGGTAGAACAGGCGGAAGACCGGGACTCCTTTCGGGTCGGCGCCCGGGGCGAGATGCAACTCGCGATTCTGGTTGAAACCATGCGGAGGGAAGGGTTTGAAATCTCTCTCTCCCAACCCCGGATCATCACCCGGTCAATGAATGGAGAGGTTAGGGAACCGCTTGAGCTGGCTGTCGTGGACATCCCTGAGGAATACCTGGGAATCGTCATGGAGAAGACGGGCGCCCGCCGCGGCCGGATGTCTAAAATGGTCAACCACGGCTTCGGCCGGGTACGCCTCGAATTTGAAATCCCCTCCCGCGGCTTGATCGGCTTCCGCAACCAGTTCCTGACCGATACGCGCGGAACCGGGCTCCTCAATACCTTGGTCATCGGCACTACTCTTTATACCGGCGTCATCACGGGCCGGCCTAACGGCGTCCTGGTCTCAGACCGCCCTGGAAGGGCTGTTGCTTACGCTATTTTTCACCTGCAGCCGCGGGGCACGATCTTTGTCAACCCTGGTGACCCCGTATATACCGGCATGATCGTGGGGGAAAATTCGCGCCCAGATGACCTCTGGGTCAATATCACGAAAGAAAAAAAGCTTAGCAATATGCGGGCAGCCGGCTCCGACGAGGCGCTGCAACTTGTTCCGCCGCGCCGGTTTACCATCGAACAGGCTATAGAGTACATTAATGATGATGAACTGGTTGAGGTGACCCCGTGCTCCATCAGGCTTCGTAAGGTAAACCTCGGCCGGTCGTGAGAAATGCGGATTGCAGATTGCGGAGTGCGGAATATGAGGACAGAAGGCGGAATACAGAAGTCAGAATCCAGAATAAAAAACAGTGATTGGTGGTTAGGGGTTAGAATTTGTAATTTGCGCTGAAAGCTGAGGGCTGATAGCTGACAGCTTTATTTATTGCGGATTGCGGATTTTGGAATGCGGAATGAAAAAAGCAGAATTCAGGAGACAGAAGGCGTGGGATTTTACTTCTCGCCGAACCTCTTATCCTGAACCTTATCTAAAAACTCGGGAGTGATGACGGTAACTCCCTCTTTCTTTGCCCTCTCAACAATCCTGCCTACCATCATCTTCAAGAATATCGCGGGGATTTTCAGGAGCTTTGCGCAGGCTTCATCTTCCCACTTGATATCCGGGTCAAACCGGGTGCAGGCATACTTGACGGTATCGAGCGTATTGCCTTTCTCCCTCGGAACAGGAACAGCATAGGGCCGGGATTGTTTCGCAAACCAGAATCGTACATTGTCGCGGTACCCAAAATCGATCGGAAGGATCGGGAATCCCTTCCCTTTGAACAGGCAATCCTTCCATTTCTCCTTCATGATGATCTTGTCAATGCGCAGGAGGAAGTGGTATTCCATCCGCTCTGGATTACTCTGGAAGGGATAGCTCTCATCCCAGCTGCATAAAAAGGTCTGGACCGTCTCTTTCACGATATCAGGGTAAACAGAGGAAACCTGGCTGTTGCGCGGCTTGCCATAGGCGGTAGCGGGCAGCAGCTTAAAGATGCTGTTCTTCATCTTTTCTTCGGTGGTTTCACCGGGATAACCCAGCACTACACAGTTTTTCATATATTTCCTTTTGTGCGAGATAAAGTTGAGGGTGCACACCTTTGTCCGGATGATGTTCTGGGCAGTATTGCTGGTACCACGG
>JAPLJA010000024.1 GCA_026388815.1 Pseudomonadota bacterium | reverse complement strand
AAGCTCTGCGGTGCAGCGGCGTTAGGAGGGGTTTCAGCCTTACTCCTCTCCGGAGATGCTGAAGCTCGCAATACACTCGAAACGCTTAAGTCCAGTACATCTCAGGGGTTAAAAGATGAAGCCTTCTGGAAATTAGTACGCACGCAGTTTGTTTTAGCACCTGGATTGATTTACATGAATACCGGCACGGAGGGTTCCATGCCCCGCTGTGTCCTTAACCGGATCGGGAGCTATTGCAGAGAATTTGCTGCAAATCCCTATGCGGCTGTTATTGACAGTGAACAGTTCAATTACTTCCAGACTGAGACCCGAACCAATGTTGGTGCATTCGTAGGGGCGGACGAGGATGAAGTTGTCATTACAGCGAACACCACTGAGGGGATGGCCTTTATCGCCAACGGATTGGACCTCCAGGCAGGAGATGAGGTGCTTACCACGATGCACGAACACGAAGCTGGCATCTGCCCCTGGGATATCCTCAGGGACCGGAGAAATATCACAGTTACACAGGTGCCCCTGCCCAGTCCTGCCACGAGCAAGGACCAGATTATTTCCATCTTCCAGAACGCCATTACGCCACAGACAAAGGTAATGAGCTTCTGCCACATCAATTATACGACCGGATTGCGGATGCCTGTTCAGGAGCTGTGCCAACTGGCGAAAGACAACGGGATCATCTCCCTTGTTGACGGGGCCCACGCCATAGGGATGCTCAACCTGAATCTGCACGACCTCGGGTGCGACTTTTATGCCTGTTCCCCCCATAAGTGGCTCTGTGCCCCTCCCGGCACCGGCGTCCTCTATATGCGGAGTGACGTTCAGACCCTCGTCTGGCCTTCAGTCACGAACATATATCCGCCTACTCCCGGTTATTATTCTGACACATTTCAATTCAGAGGGCAGCTAAGCACCCCGTCCTTTGCCTGTATCAACGATGTGATGGATTTCCACAATACCATAGGAAAAGACAGGGTCCAGGAGCGGATCTTAGACTTAAGTACCTACGCGAAAGAAAAGATCACGGAAAATTGGGGAGCAGATAAGATCTATTCTCCTCCTGCGACGGACAGGGACCTCTGTTCCGGTCTGGTCTCCTTCAATCCCTTTGACGACCCGTATGATGCTTCCAAGACCAAGGCCGTTCTCTATGGATTAAAAGATAACTACCAGATTGTCATCAGGAGAGTCTCGTTTAAAGATACGGCATCAGACACTAAGAGTAAGAGTATGCTCAGGGTCTCAACCAATATCTTTAATGACTATGATGAGATTGACACCATGATCAGTGCCATCAAGGAGATCATGGCAAGCCTATAGAGAGGCGTTAGGCAAGAGGCAACAGGCAATAGTTAAAGGTCTGCCTATTGCCCATTGCCTATTATTTCACTGCCTTGGTAAACGTGATCACCGGCGAATGGACGACTTCCGGGCGAAGAGGAATAGGCACCTCTTTTCAGGCTTCTGCTTGACTCAGACAGGAAAATACTGCATTATGGTTCCATAATGGTTTTACCCGGAGGTCTGAAGAATGGCTACCATAACTCTTAAAAATATTCCCAAACAGCTTCATCAGATGATGAAGCAGAGAGCCGTGCGCCATCACCGGAGCATGAATAGTGAGGTGATTGCCTGCCTGAATCAGGCTGTTGGCTCTGCGCAGGTAGATCCGGAATCCCTTATAGCCCGTGCGCGTGCTCTTCGTAGAAAGCTCTCTGTCAGACTGTCTGAAAAGGACCTGTCCGCGTTGAAAGGGGAAGGCAGACCGTGATCGTTGTTGACACGAATGTTATTGCCTACCTCTGGATTCCCGGATTGCACACCTCACAGGCAGAATCAGCGTTAAGGAAAGACGCCAACTGGGTTGCTCCCCTTTTATGGCGGTCAGAATTCAGGAATATCCTCACAGGCTATATCCGCTGCAATCAGATTTCCTTTGATACAGTCGTTCAACTCATGGAAGAAGCAGAAGATCACATGAATGGAAGGGAATATACAGTATCTTCAGCACACGTATTGAGCCTGGTGAGAAAATCATCCTGTTCTGCCTACGACTGTGAATTCGTGGCGCTGGCTGAAGATCTGGAAGTATCCCTTCTGACTACCGACAGAAAAATACTCTCTACTTTCCCCTCTGTTGCGGTATCACTGGGAAAGTTCTGTAGCTGAGATTAAATAGTGATATTTATGCGTGAGCAAAGATTTGATTAAGAGAGTAGCAGCCGGGTATAAGATTGATTCTGTAGTAAGGGGAAAAAGGCAGACTAAGGAAAGGCGGGGAAGAAGAAAAATAGAACCGTCCCATTAATTCTAAAATTTATTGGAGAGAGCCATGAAAAACAATTGCATTGAAATTTCCAGCAATGACCTTAAAAAGTCGCTGCCTGATGTGGCCAATAATTCAGTAGAGAATAATTTTTTTGTTTTCTGGGCCGCCGCCCCGGGCGAAGAA
>JAPLJA010000147.1 GCA_026388815.1 Pseudomonadota bacterium | reverse complement strand
GGGATGGGTGAAGCCCTGGAACACAACCGGGTTTTTTTCATCGCTCAAGCTGTCACCGGTGGTTGTCTCTTTCAGCTTGGCAACGGCTACAATGTCACCGGCAATCGCCGGGTTGATCGGCTTCTGTCCTTTCCCTTCAAGCTTGAAAATCTGACCAATTCTCTCTTTGGCGCCTTTCGAGGCGTTGTACATGTTAGAATCAGAATTTATCTGGCCCGAGTAGATCTTGAAGATAGTCAGCTTGCCGGCATAGGGATCAGCAATAGTTTTAAAAACAAATCCTGCAAAAGGCGCGTTTTCATCAAATGCAGCTTTTATTTCCTGCTTGGTCTTTGGATTCAGTCCGACCATTGCTCCACGCTCAGCCGGCGAGGGGAAGCATTCAACGATAAAATCGAGCAGCGGCTGCATGCCGATGTTACGCAGGGCTGAGCCGAGGAGGATCGGGAAGAGTTTCTGCGAGATGATCCCCTGCTTCAGGGCAGAGAGCATTTCCTCCTTGGAAGGCTTCGTCCCTTCCAGGAATTTTTCCAGGAGTTCGTCATTTGACTCTGCAATGTCTTCTATGAGTTTCGTCTTGAACTCTTCAGCCTTTTCCTTCATGTCAGCGGGGATTTCCTCTATGGTGAATGTACCGCTCAGGTCATCCCTGTAAACCAGGGCCTTTTCTTCAATGAGGTCTATTAATCCTGCAAATTTCTGTTCAGAGCCTAAAGGGAGCTGAAGGATGAGGGGTTTTATTTTGAGGTATTTTTTCATATTCTCGAGTGCACGAAATAGATCAGCCCTCTCCCGGTCAAGCTTGTTTATAAATATACAGCGGGGCAGGGAAAATTGATTACAGTAATCCCAGACTTTCTCAGTCTGGACCTGTACGCCTGAAATGGCATCGATTACCAGAACTGCGCTGTCGGCAACCTGGAGAGAATTGCGGGTATCGGCGATGAAATTTGCATCACCCGGCGTGTCAATCAGATTCACCTGGCACTTCTGCCATTCAAGGTGGTGAAATGATGAGCTGATCGTGATCTTCCTCTTTATCTCTTCTGGTTCGTAATCCATGAGTGAAGTACCGTCGTCAACTCTCCCGAGACGGGTTGTTATCTTATTGTTAAAAAGGAGGGCTTCGGCAATAGATGTCTTGCCTGACCCTCCGTGGGCAATGAGAGCTACATTCCGTATGTCCTTGGTTTCATATTTATTCATTTCTTTTATCCTTCCTCCTCCTTCAGCCGTTAGGCGTTTTTAGGTCCTCTAAGTACCGCTGGGCAGAAAAAGCAGCCTGAGCCCCATCACCCACCGCAGTGGTTACCTGACGCAAGAGTTTTGAACGGACGTCACCTGCGGCAAACACACCACGCTCTGATGTCTCCATGCAATCGTCCGTCACGATACAACCCAGGGTATCCAGTTTTACCTTGTCTTTTAAAAGTTCGCTGTTCGGGTGGATGCCAATGAATATGAAAACGCCGTCAAGGGAAAGCTCTTTTCTCTCTTGAGTCTTTACATCCCTGAGGGTTATAGATTGCACTGACTGGTTTCCGTCAATCTTTTCTACTATCGAATTCCATACAACCCTGATATTCTTTTCAGATAGAGCCTTTTCCTGGAGGATTCTAACTCCGCGGAAGGCTTCCCTTCGATGGATGACAAACACGTCCCGGGCAAACTTGCTTAAGAAAAGTGCTTCTTCCAGGGCCTTGTCACCGCCACCTACTACCGCGACCCGCAGGTTTCTGAAGAGAGGCCCATCGCAGGTTGCGCAGTAGGATACCCCCCTGCCGGTCAACCGCTCTTCCCCTTCGACTCCGAGCGTATTGGGGACTGCACCGGTAGCGACAATGAGGGTGTGAGAAGTGATAGTCCTGCCGTCAAGTGCGACCCGCTTTTCCTTCTCTTTCAGGGTGATTTCTTTTGCTTCAGACTGGGCGACAGGCAAGCCAAGCTCTTTAATCTGGCTCTCGAAATTTTGACATAGCTCGCGGCTGGAGACGCCATTTTTAAAGCCGGGGTAATTGTCAATCCTCTCGGTATAATTGACCTGCCCGCCAATAAGGGCTTTTTCAATGAGAAGGGCTTTGATCCGCGCCCGGGCAGCATAAATACCTGCCGTGACACCGGCTGGTCCTCCTCCTATAATGACAAGCTCATATTCGCTCTCTGGCATAATCTAAGCGTCTTTCAGGTTACCTGTAAGATATAAAATAGTATGGAATAACGCCTCAAAAGTCAATGATAATTCAGATGAGAAAAGTTTTTACCATTGACTTTATCCATCAACCATTTAGAATTACTAACAATAAATCTAATCTATTATAAAGGGCTTAAGTTTGGTGAAGATTAAGACGGTTTTTAACTGCCAGAAGTGCGGATACCAGTCACCCAAGTGGCTGGGGAAATGCCCTGATTGCGGAGAATGGGGCAGCCTGGTCGAGGAAGAAGAGACGTTATCGAGAAGGGAAGGGGAGAGAGGCTGGGATTTCGAAGAAACGACACCGAAAACAATAGCCCAGATTGAACTTGATAGTGAACAGAGGATAAAGACCAAGATCGCAGAATTTGACCGGGTCCTGGGAGGAGGGGTCGTCAGGGGATCGGTAATTCTCGTTGGGGGAGACCCTGGTATCGGAAAATCTACCCTCCTGCTCCAGGTTTTGAACCAACTCGGAAGTGAAGAGGTAAAGGTTCTCTACATCTCGGGAGAAGAATCGGTAATCCAGACCAAGGTAAGGGCAGAGAGGATTAATGTAAATTCTCCTCACCTCTACATCCTTACTGAAAATAACCTGGAACGAATAATCAAGATTGTTAAAGAACTGAAGCCTCAAATCCTCGTTATTGACTCCATCCAGACCGTCTACAGCCTCGATTTACAGTCAGCTCCCGGAAGTATCAGCCAGGTGCGGGATGCGTCTGGAAAGATTATTTTTCTCTCAAAAGCTACCGGTATATCTACCTTTCTCATCGGTCATGTTACGAAAGAGGGGGCGATTGCCGGCCCTCGGGTTCTGGAACACATGGTTGATACGGTGCTCTATTTTGAAGGAGACCGGGGGCATCCCTACCGCATCCTCCGGGCAGTAAAAAACCGCTTCGGCTCTACCAATGAGATCGGTGTCTTTGAAATGAAGGATACTGGCCTGACCGAGGTATTGAACCCCTCTGAGATTTTTCTTGCGGGGAGACCTGAGGCTGAGCCGGGGTCAGTGGTTGTTCCCTCCCTGGAGGGTTCGCGGCCTATCCTGATAGAGGTCCAGGCGCTGGTCAGCCTGACGAGTTTCGGCATACCGAGAAGAATGGCCATGGGTGTTGACCCCAACCGTCTCTCTTTGCTTGCGGCGGTCCTCGAAAGAAAGGTTGGCATGAAGCTCTATAATCAGGATATCTTTTTGAATATAGCTGGCGGACTCAGGATCTCTGAGCCTGCGGTTGACCTGGGCCTTGTCTGTGCCGTGGCATCGAGCCTGCTCGACAAGCCGGTAGATCCTTCAACGGTGATATTTGGCGAGGTCGGGCTGGCAGGGGAGGTCAGGGCTATCAGCCAGAGTGAAACGAGGGTAAAAGAAGCAGAAAAACTCGGGTTTAAAAGGTGTATCCTCCCTAAGAATAATGAGAAGAGATTCCAGGCTGAATCCCGTCTTGAACTGTTCGGTGTATCTTCCATCGAGGAGGTGCTGGGATTGCTCTTCAGGAAGGGTTCAAGGGAGAGGTCAGAGAAATGCTGAAAAACTCCCCGGGTGTGCTTGAAGGAATACCGTTTGTCCTGTTTTTTTTCTTTTTCTGCCTGCTCACGTTTTATTTCTCTTTCGTCTTTCAAAGCAGAGCCTTTTCTTTTTTGTCGATACTCTTTTTCATCCTTACACTTTTTACCCTCTATTTCTTCAGAGATCCTGAGCGTACGTGCGAGTTGAGTGCAGGAGAAAAGTTTAACCGGCATATCGTTGCGCCGGCTGACGGGACGGTTCTGGACGTGATCGAGGTTTACGAGCCGAAATATCTTCAATGTGTATCAACCAGGATAAGCATATTCATGTCTGTTTTCAGCGTGCATGTAAACCGCTCACCCGTTGAAGGCAAGATCGGATACCTGCACTATCATCCGGGAAAGTTCATATCAGCTTTTAAGGAAAAGGCATCTCTTGATAATGAACAGATTTCCATCGGGGTGGTGCAGACGCATGAGGACGGGAGTGAGAAGAGATTACTTTTTACCCTGATTGCCGGCTTGATTGCCCGCAGGATTATCCTCTGGAAGAAAAACGCTGATTCTCTCAGAAGCGGAGAACGGATAGGGATGATTCGATTCGGCTCCCGGGTAGATCTCTATTTGCCAGGGGGGTCCAGGGTAATCGTTAAAAAGGGAGAAAAGGTGTTTGCCGGTAAAACCGTTATTGGTTACTGGTAGCGGTTCCATTTGACATTTG
Source organism: Pseudomonadota bacterium (assembly GCA_026388815.1). Classification (GTDB taxonomy): domain Bacteria; phylum Desulfobacterota; class WTBG01; order JAPLJA01; family JAPLJA01; genus JAPLJA01. The sequence continues at coordinate 11,540 of JAPLJA010000147.1, read as the reverse complement.
GGCTTTGGAATTTGGATTTATTTTATTTACACGATTCATCAGAGATAACTTCGATCCCTTCACGCAAAAAAAGTGCGGCTGTTACTCCCGGCCCCTGTATCAACTGCTGAAGTGAAGTGGTGAACTGCACTCCGCAGGAAGGACTCCTCTCTTTTAGGATCGCGGTTTTTATCCCCAAAAGCTTGACTATCTTCAAAGTCTCAAAGGCACCACGAATCAACTGTGCCGTCAGGTCGTTACCTCCCTGATCACACACCTTGCATTTTCCGTCCAGGACATCAAAACCATTGCCTCCCTGGATGAAAACAGCTTGACGGGGGGTGGGGAGGCCTCCCAGTTGTTCGGGACAGACAGGGATATACCCCTCTCTCTGTGCCTTTTCCCTGAGCAGGGGGTTGAGGCGGCTTGAGGCATCATAGCGGCAGTCTATACCTAAGAGGCAGGCGCTAACAATCAGCACGGGGATTAAACGAAAATAATATTCTCGTCATCCTTCTCTTTCAGGCTTATCTCCCCGATGATGAAGGCTTCTTCCTGGAGGCCCTGTAACCTCGAAACAATATCATCAGCCTCATCAGACGGGACAATCACCATCATTCCTATACCCTGGTTGAAAGTCCTGAACATTTCCTGCTCGCTGACGTTCCCCTGTTCCTGGAGAAACGTAAAGATAGAGGGAATCTTCCAGCTCCCTCTATAAATAATAGCGCGGCAAGTCTGGGGGAGGATTCGAGGCAGGTTATCAATAAAACCGCCGCCCGTGATATGGGCTATCCCGTTAAGGTGAAAGTGACGAAGAAGGTTCTGAATCTTTTTAACATAAATCTTTGTCGGTGTAAGGAGAAGCTCACCGATTGATTTTCCCCCATCCAGAGGTTTGTCGTGTACAGTGAGATGCAGGCGCTCGAATACAATTTTTCTCGTAAGGGAATAACCGTTGCTGTGCAGTCCGCTGGAGGCAATGCCAATAATTTTGTTGCCCATAGTTATAGATGAGCCGTCGATTATCTTTTCACGATCAGCAACACCAACGACAAAACCTGCCAGATCGTATTCTCCTTCCTTATAGAAGGAAGGCATTTCAGCGGTCTCTCCTCCGATGAGTGCGCACCCTGCCTCGATACACCCCTGAACGATTCCCCGGATAATCTCATCTGCCCTGATCGATGCAAGCCGGGAAGTTGCAAGGTAATCGAGGAGAAAGATAGGTTCTGCGCCGGACACGATGATATCGTTCACACACATGGCAACCAGATCAATGCCGATCGTATCATGCTTGTCCATGAGAAAAGCTATTTTCAGCTTGGTCCCGACCCCGTCAGTAGAAGAGACGAGAACGGGATTGCGGTACTTCTCTGTATTCAGGGAAAAGAGGCTGCTGAAGCCTCCAATTTCAGAAATGACCTCAGGGCGGTAGGTGGATTTGACAGCCTCGCGAATGCGTTTGGCAAAGAGGTTCCCCAGGTCAATGTCCACGCCGGCATCTTTATACGTAACAGTCTTTTTCAAAATATGCCCACCTTTCGATTTACAGATTCATTGTATATAAACAATAAGGCATTGCATGTCAAACCTTTTGCTTGCCCAGCAGATAAATATTTGTTACCGTATTTTCAATATCAAATGCTAAGTGCGGAAATCATGAATATCTGAAATCCGCAATCTGAAATCTCAAATCAGAAAGGGTGGGATAATGAACATCAAGTTCTTAGGCGCAGCCAGAACGGTGACCGGCTCTGCCTACTATCTGGAGTCGACACGTTTAAAGCTGTTCGTTGACTGCGGAATGTTTCAGGGAAATAAAAAATTGCAGGAGCGCAATACCCTTACCCATTTCCCTCCGGTCAAGGACATACCCTATCTTCTCCTCACACACGCCCACATAGATCACTGCGGGCTGATTCCCCTCCTGGTGAGGAAGGGGTTTCGGGGCAAGATCCTTGCAACGGAAGGTACCTCTGATCTCTGTGAGATTATGTTCAAAGATAGTGCCCATGTTCAGCAGATGGATGCTGATTGGCAGAATAGAAAATACCAGAGGTCGGGGAAGGGGCACATAGAGCCGCTTTACACCTTAAAGGATGTAGATTACGCACTGAAGTTATTTTCACCGGTACGTTATGACCAGATGATTAACCTTACGCCTGAAGCCCGGGTGATGTTCAGAGATGCCGGGCACATCCTCGGCTCAGCCATCATCGAGTTCTGGTGGAGTGAACAGGGCAACAAATTCAAGCTCGTATTTTCCGGAGACATAGGCAACTGGAAACAGCCGATCATCAGAGACCCCTCTTCCGTAGAAGAGGCTGACTTTCTCTTAATTGAATCCACCTATGGAAACCGGCTCCATAAATCCATGGAGGACACAGAGAAGGAACTTGAGGCAATTGTAAACAGGGCCATCCGGGATCAGGAAAAGGTAATCATTCCTGCCTTTGCTGTTGAACGAACGCAGGACTTAATCTATATCCTCAGCAGTTTTGCCCGGCAGGGGAAGCTCGCTTCAATCCCTGTCTATATCGATAGCCCTCTCGCCACTGCTGCCACTGAAATATTCAAGCGCTACCCCAGCTACTTTGATAATGAGACGAGGACGATCATGGAAAAAGGTGGAAACCCCCTGGATCTCCCCGGCTTGATATTTACGAAAACGAGCGAGGAGTCTAAAAAGATCAATGAAAAGAAGGAAGCGGCAATTGTCATTGCAGCAAGCGGCATGTGTGATGCAGGGAGGATCAAGCATCACCTGAAACATAACCTCTGGAGACCAGGCGCTCACATTGTCTTTACCGGCTATCAAGCTGCTGGTACGCTGGGAAGGGATATCATAGAAGGGAAAAAGCAGGTTAAGGTGTTAGGCGAAGAGGTGCAGGTAAAAGCGAACATCCATACCCTGGGAGGGTTTTCTGCCCATGCAGATCAGGTGGGGTTACTCACCTGGCTCGGTAATTTTAAAAATCAGGAAATGAAAGTATTTGTCGTCCACGGGGAAGAGCAGATAGCTATCGAGTTTGCCGAAGTGATAAAAGAACGGTTTACATTCAGCATCGTGATACCTCACTGGAAAGAAGTTTTTGAGATCAAGAAATGGGGGGTAGCTTTTCAGCCTGAAGAAAAAGAAGATATAGCAGAGATGCTCAATCTCCTGGAAAAAAACCTTCAGGAGCTGAGAAAAAATGAGGGAGAAAAGAAATTAGACAAGGAAGGGGAAAGAGAAAGGATCCTTCAAAAGATCCGTGAGCTTAACTCTGACCTCGAGCACATGTTCCGATCCTCCTGACTGCTTCATCAATTCTACTCAGGGGGATCTCTTCCTGGTCGCCCCGGCCCATGTTCCTCAGGACAAAGATACCTTTCTGCAGTTCATCAGGCCCGATGATGATTACCCAGGGTATTCCCTTGCTGTTTGCGTAGCCAAGCTGTTTCTTAAGCCTGTCCTCCTGCAGGTAAACCTCAGCGTTGATCCCTGAGGATCTGAGTTGTGTGGCAAGGCTTAAGATGGTCCGCAGGAGATCATGGTTGAAAAGGGTAAAAAGTACCTGGGTAGAAGTAGCGCAGGGAGGGAGCATGGAAAGCTCTTCCATCACCGTGCAGATCCTCTCAAGGCCGAAAGATGCTCCTGTGGCTGGCACATCAGACCCGAAGAAAAGGCCTATGAGATTATCGTATCTTCCGCCTCCGGTGATACTTCCGATCTTCGGTTCTTCAACTACCGTTTCGTGGATGATCCCGGTATAGTAATCAAGCCCTCGGGCAAGGGAGAGGTCAAAAATAACTTGCTGGGAAGGTATGCTGTAATTTCCCAGGTACTGAAAAAGCTCTTCCAGCTCACGTATCCCTTCCGCTGCAGACGGTATGGTTGAGAGCTGAGCCTTTAAACGGGAAAGGAGGTTGCTGCTATCTTTGCAGTCTTCGAGCATACGAAAGAACCGGGATAGAGCAGTCTCGGGGAAACCCTTATCACGCAGCTCTTTCTGAACAGTCTCGGCGTCAAACTGGCTGAGCTTGTCTAAGGACCTTAAAAAGTCAGCGGTCCTTTTTTCATCAATCCCTCCCCAGATCACGATTCCGTTGAGGAGCTTACGGTTATTGACCTTTATCGTGAAGTTCTCAAAGCCCAGTTTTTTCAGGACGGTGAAAATAATACACACGATTTCTGCATCTGCAAGGATAGACCGTGTTCCCACAATATCAACATCACACTGCCAGAACTCCCGGAACCTCCCTTTCTGGGGCTTATCTGCCCGCCAGACCGGTGAGATCTGATACCGCTTGAAGGGCTTGACCAGTTCGGGGTACATCCCCACTACCCGTGAAAGAGGAATCGTGAGATCGTATCTCAGGGCAAGTTTTCTCCCACCCTTATCCTCAAATTTATAAATAAGTTTTTCGCCTTCCTGTCCATACTTGCCTTCCAGGGTTTCCGCATACTCAAGGGTTGGCGTTTCAAGGGGCTCAAATCCAAAGGACTCAAAACATTTCCGGATAGTCTCCATAACCCTTTGACGGTAAATCAGTTTCTGCGGGAGAAAATCCCTGAATCCCTTCGGTATCTGTGGAACGATCTCTGCCATCTTTTTTCCCCGATAAAAACGATGTAGTAATACCACTAATCTAAAATCAGCGTCAATGATAAAAATACTTGACAGAGCAAGGAGAAGTGTGTTACCACGCCAATAAGAACGCTTCAGAAAGGAGTTTTGAGGCGCTGACGTAACGTTTTTGCAAGGAGGCGGTATGAGAGTTAAGGGGAAGGTGAAGTGGTTTAATGACAGCAAGGGGTTTGGTTTTATCGAACAGGAGGGGGGTAAAGACGTTTTTGTACACTACAGCGCCTTACAGGGTGAGGGCTATAAATCGCTCAGTGAAGGACAGGAAGTGGAATTTGAGGTAACAGAGGGCCAGAAAGGTCTTCAGGCAACAAATGTGATTAAAGTTTGATCACGAAAAATTGGCTTGCAAATAGAAGCCCCGGGCAGGTGAACTGTCCGGGGCTTTTTTTATGTGATTATCCCTTGAAGAGAAAAGAAATTTATGAAAATATGAAGTAATGAAAGAGGAAAAAGAAGGAAGTGTAAGAACCCGTTTTGCGCCAAGCCCTACCGGTTATCTCCACATCGGCGGTGCCCGGACTGCCCTCTTCAACTACCTTTTTTCCAGGCATTGCGGCGGCAAATTCATTTTACGGATAGAAGACACTGACAGGGAGCGTTCTACGGAAGAGTCAACCAGTGGTATCTTTGAAGGTTTGAGATGGCTTGGTCTTGAGTGGGATGAAGGCCCATACTTTCAGTCTGAAAGGAAGGAAATATATCATCAGCACCTCGAAATACTGAAAGAAAAGGGCATGCTTTACCAATGCTACTGTACCGCAGAAGAGCTGGAAGAGAGAAGAAGTAAAGCCCTCTCTGAAGGAAAGAAGCCTAAATACGACGGCCGATGCAAGGATATGAAGACCCCTCCTGCAGGTCGTCCTTATGTGCTCCGTTTCAAAACGCCGGATACAGGTTTTACCACGATACATGACTTAATTAAGAAAGAGGTCGTATTTGATAATTCGGAGCTGGATGATCTTATCCTTATGAGGAGCGATGGTTATCCAACGTATAACTTCGCTGTGGTTGTAGATGACATAACCATGGGGATTACCCATATCATCAGGGGAGACGATCATCTGAATAATACGCCGCGTCAGTCGCTCCTCTATGAGGCGTTCGGGTTTACTCCTCCAAAATTTGCACATGTGCCTCTCATCTTGGGACAGGATAAGGCCAGGCTTTCTAAACGACACGGCGCCACGTCTGTTCTGGCATACAGGGATATGGGTTATCTGCCGCAGGCAATGGTTAACTTTCTCGCAAGGATTGGCTGGTCTTTTGGAGACCAGGAGATCTTTTCACTCGAAGAATTGATCGAAAAGTTCAGCCTTGAAAATGTAGGCAAGTCAGCCGGCGTTTTCAACGAAGAGAAACTTATCTGGTTGAACTCTCACTATATAAAGAATGAATCAGACGCGGCTCTGGCTGATCTGTTAACGCCGTTCCTTGAGAAAAGAGGTTTCTTCAGTACTAACAGAGACGGCCTGGTTAAGATTACAGCCTGTCTGAAAGAAAGATCCAAGACACTGGTGGAAATGGCTGAGGCGTCAGAATATTTCTTCAGCCCCCCGGGTGAATTTGTCCCTGACGCTGCTAAAAAATTCCTGACGAAAGAAATGGAGAAAATTTTCTCCGACATGATTAATCAAATAAAGCCTATGACAAGTTTCCAGAAGAACGAAATCGAAATACTTTTTAAGAAAATACAGGACGTCAATAACATCAAGCTCGTGAAGCTGGCTCAGGCTGTCAGGGTTGCCCTGACCGGTAAGGCGGTAAGCCCGGGGATATATGAAGTAATGGAGATTCTCGGCAGTGAAGAGGTGGCTGCAAGGCTTCAGAAAGCCATAAACTACATAGAATCAAGCAATGAAAGATAAGGCTTGACGAAAAGAGCTTTTTCTTTTACATTCTAATTCACTCGCAGCTGGGGGATCGTCTAGCGGCAGGACTCCAGATTCTGGATCTGGCTACAAAGGTTCGAATCCTTTTCCCCCAGCCAAAACGTTAGATTTCGTTTCGGCCTCGCAAGTTATTTTTCCCAGTGGTCCCATCGTCTAGAGGCCTAGGACGCCGGCCTCTCACGCCGGCAACACGGGTTCGAATCCCGTTGGGACTACCACGTAATATCAATATATAAATCCTAAGATAAGGAGATACCCGTGTTCAGGACACAAAGAGGTATCAGTTGCAGGGAGTAAGGATATAGGCTCCTATCAGCCTGAGTGTTGGTGGGGGCTGCTTTACTTTAGATCATTGGAGATTAATCATCAAACAAGGAGTATTGTCATGAGAGATATGACCGAAAAAGAAATAGGGAACTTAATTGAGGAATGGACTTGGGGCACCCTGATTGCCGTGGATGAGAATAAGCCATATGCCATAGAAAATACCTATGGAAGCGACGGGAAGCACATCTACTGTGGGTCTATGCCCGGGGGAAGGATGGCTCGCTGCATCAAGAAAAATCCTCATGTGGTGTATAAAATCTGCAATGCTGAAAAAGATTATAGGGAATGGAAGGCGGTAATCGTTGAAGGAGAGGCAGAGAGATTGACGAAGAAGGAAGATATGCTTTTTGCGATGAGGCTTATAGCAAAAAAGAGAGGGCTACCGGAAAACCACTTTGATTCGATTGCAGATATAATGGCCTCAAATCCGGAAGAAGCAAACTGCATTAGAATACCTATCCAGAATATTGGAGGCAGAAGCAGTTCATAAAACTAAGGAATGCAATTAATGATATGGGAAAAGGTAATAAGAGTAGAGCCGTAGCAGATTGATCAGTTTTTGAGCACTAACAATCAATCATTATTTCAAGCAGTTATCCGAACAGAGTATTTTTAATGATCAGAGCGGGCACCTGTTCATGGACAGAAAAAACGTTAATCAACAGCGGTGAATTTTATCCTAAAGAAGCAAGCACAGCAGAGAGCAGGCTTAAATACTATGCCAGCCATTTTGACACCGTTGAAGTAGATTCAACCTACTATGCAATCCCCGACATAAGGAATGTCATCCTCTGGGCACAGAGAACACCGAAAGATTTCATATTCCACATCAAGGCATACGGAGCCATGACCGGTCATGGAATAGAACCAAAGACCCTGCCGAGGGATATCTTCAATCAGCTTTCAGAAAAGGACAGATCAGAAAAACAGATTTACATTAAGGATGATTACCTTTTAAAGCTCATAACAAAAAAGTTTGCTGATAATCTTTACCCTCTCATGAATGCTGATAAGCTTGGAGTGATAGTTTTCCAGTTTCCGCCCTGGTTTCAATACAGATCCCAGAACCTCGACTACACCCTTAAATGCAAGGAACTGATGAACAACCTACCTGTTGCTGTAGAGTTCAGGCATGGGAGCTGGCTCACTTCCGAAAAAGTGGATTCAGTAGTTCATTTCTTAAGGAAGCACCAGTTGACCTACATCACAGCGGATGAACCTCAGTATGACAGTCTTGCAACCGTTCCTTTTCTGCCTGATGTAACAACTGACATAGCCTACTTTCGTTTTCATGGCAGGAACAAGGGAAACTGGCTTAAGAAAGGTGTTGAAATTTCTAAAAGATATGATTATCTGTATGCAGATGGTGAACTGAGGGAATTTACTAAGCCTATACGTAATACAAGTAAACGTGCAAAGACGACTTTTGCCATGTTCAATAACTGCCATGGTGGATCGGCTGTGAAGAATGCCCTAAGACTAAGGGAGTTAATGGAAGAACTACCACTCCATTAATAATGGCAAAGAAAAAGTGAAATTCAAGAGTATAGAGGGGGGTGAAAATTGTAGCGAGGGGATCCTCCGAATATACAATCACTACCCCAATAACTGGGCAGTTTTTGAAAATTTTGCCTTTGGAGTAATTGTTAATTTATTGATGAAGAGATTGCCGGAGATGAGAAAATTAAAACGGAAAGTTAAAAGGCATATCGCTATATATTTTTTCCCAAAACGTGTAACAAGCCAGTTACAACTCAGGCAGGGGGAATGCAGACAGTGTGGGAAATGCTGTAAGTTACTTTTCCGATGCCCTATGTTAGTCGGTAAGAACCCACCCTACAAATGCCTCATATACTCCAACCGTTCAAAAGTCTGCCAGCAGTTTCCTATCTGCAGGGAGGACTTAGAAGATGTAAACTATCAGTGTGGGTATAGTTTCAGGTAACATTAATAATTTATGAGAATAGAAAATCGCCTGCCCTTTCTCTCCCCACAATCACCTTGCAATTCTCCACAAGCTAGGGTATGTTCTCGCCGTAATTCAATAAAAGAAAAATCCATTGGGGAAAGAGGTTAAGAATGAGCGGGGCGTGCTGGGACTTAAACCCGAATTGCAGGTCTAAAGCTGAGGGTGCAGCAAAAGAACCCTGTCCATCCTTTGAGCAAAAAAAGAGCTGCTGGGAACTTGACTGGAAGCCATTTATAAAACCTTTATCAGAAGAAGAAAAGATGATAATCTTGGAATGGAGACGGGATAACTGTCCTGAATGTCCGGCGTATAAAAACCATCAAGTAGAAATTGACTTGATGATAAAATCAATTCTTAGTGAAATATAATGAACACTAAGGAATGCGGCTAATAAGCAAGATGGCTATAAGGCAGGGGGCATCGGCTCCTGCCTTTTTACTTCAATTGCTCAGGTAGACCCCCCCAAATCCTTTTCTCCTTGACACAATACTCCATTCAGTAGTAGGTTTTGTTTACTCAACTTAATCTGTAATTAAATCTGACCGGCTAAAGGAGGATGGACTATCGATGGTATCTATCTACAGTTACCAAAACAGGCCCGCCAGAAAGCTTTTCCCCAGAGCAGTTGAAACTAAGTGTAAGAAGACGGCTTACCCCACCAAGAGCAACACCTGTTCAATCAATTGTTCCATCTCCTTAGCTGGTCAGTTTCTAATGACGTATGGAAAAGCTCCTGTCAGCCTGGGTGCTGATGGAGGCTTTTTGCCTTTATGGCTTTGTGGTGTCGCATGAAGATCATTGGGGAGATAGTATAATAAAATGTTATGAAGCTGCAGGTGAATTGATAAAAGAATATCGGCAGCAAAGAGGTGATGATTTTTGGAATAATCTTGACAGGCTGTACAAAAGAACAAAGAAGAGAAGAAATTCCAATTCTAACAGGGGATAGGGTAGCTCCCGAAAGCCGGCAACACGGGTTCGAATCCCGTTGGGACTACCAGTAATTTTAACGGGTTAGCTCTATGGGTTAATCCCTTAACTGTTTCTGGTGCCCATATAGTGACTATTTGAAATTAAAGAATGCTAATTATAATTGTTTTTGGAGATAATATTTGATATATTAATTTTGTAATTGACACAGCATCTTTTTTTCGATATTCAATAAGCGTTAATCCGCCCTCCTCGTTTTCATACGAAGATGAGGAGGATTAAATCCGCCCCCCTTGTTTCTCTCGAGAGATGAGGGGGTTTTATTAATTACCCACCTTATGGGAATGGAGATGTCAATATGAAGTTGGCTATCTTTATTGACGGTGGTTATCTTGAAAAAATCTTGAAGAACGAGTTTAGGGAGGTTGCAATAGATTTTAAAAAACTCTCTTCTGTCCTTGCTGGTCAAAAAGAAATATTGAGAGCCTATTATTACAATTGTCTGCCTTATCAGAGCAACACACCGAGCCGTGAAGAATCAGATCGTTTTGCCAACAAGGAAAGATTCTTTTCCTATCTTCGCGGATTACCTCGCTTTACGGTAAAGCTTGGGAAGTTAGCTTTCAGAGGATGTGATAATAAGGGAAAGAAAACGTTTGAGCAGAAAGGTATCGATACACTTCTTAGTATTGATCTGGTTAATTTGGCCGCTACGAAACAAGTCTCAGACATAATACTCCTGGCAGGTGACAGTGATTATATACCGGCCATTGAAGTTGCAAAGACTCATGGGGTGGGAGTCATTCTTTATCATTCTCAGAAAAAGGATAGTTATCATAGAAGTTTATGGGAAGTTTGTGATGAGAGATATCCCATTACTTCTGGCTTCATCAACAAGATAAAAAGAACGACCCGGTAAAATATCCTGATTTGTTTCTTACAAAGATCCTTCACCTGACAATTCTCGTGGCGGTCTCAGGCTTTTTTCAAGGACGGTGACAGCCTCTCTCAGGTGTTCCGGTGAAAGGTGACTGTACCTCATTGTCATTCTCAGGTCTTTGTGTCAGAGCATAAAGTACCGCAGTGCTCTTCATCCTTTATGAAAGAGATTCTCCATCTCATTTGTCTTGCAATCTCCATAAAAAGTGATATAACTCAATACATCTCAGTATAACAATAAGGATATACCCATGATTAAGGAAGGGGTATCAAGACAAGGTGAAAGCTCCTATCTGCAGAATTGCTGGTGGGGGCTTTTTTATTTAACAAAGGAGGGAAAGCCATGAAAAAGATTTATGTTTTATCAGTAATGTTTTTCTTGTTAATTTCAAGTGCCTTTGCCGGCACAATTGACCTGCCACGAACCGGGCAGACGATATGTTACGACACAGCAGGCAGCGTGATCCCCTGTCCTCTCACCGGCCAGGACGGGGAGATTCAGGCAGGGGTTACATGGCTCCTGCCTTTTGCTTTTAGCACGCTGTAAGGAAAAAGCACTGCACGGCAGTTTTTAAATTTTTATTTTATAGGGGTATGGGCACGTTTCCCGGTGTCCATATAGTGTCCATCAGGTGTCTAAAATGGTGTTACTCAGTGTTAGTCAATGGTAAATGACTTATCCTTGACAACAGCGTAACATCAAACAGTTAGACACTTAATGTGAATCAGTGCGAATCAGTGAAAAAGGCGTCCAGAGCCACTCTCACGCCGGCAACACGGGTTCGAATCCCGTTGGGACTACCAAAGAGTTCTAATCAGCCCTCATAAGATAAGAATTGATGTTCTGCTTCTTGAGCTTTGATATTATTGCTG
>JAPLJA010000062.1 GCA_026388815.1 Pseudomonadota bacterium | reverse complement strand
TCACTGTAAAAGTAATCAGCGGTGAAGAAGAGGCATTGCTCACGTTAAAAGGAGTGGAACTGGTATTCCCGGAAGCAAAAAGAAACGGTGCGTGGATAATATTTGATATCGGTGGAGGGAGCACTGAGCTTATTTACAGTGTAGATGGAAATGTAAAAATTATAGAGAGCCTTGATCTTGGTGTGGTAACCCTTGCAGACCGGATATATCATGACCCGCCAAGCGAGGAAGAAAGTAATATTATTCACAATGAGATTGAGCGTGTCTTGCGGCCAGCTATAGAGAGAATAAAAAACAGGTTGGAGGATAACAGGATATTTCTCGTGGGGACTGCAGGGACGGTAACCACGCTTGCTGCCATGGATCAGGGTTTACTTCAATACCAGCCTGAGAAGATTAACGGTTACATCCTGAGAGGGAATGCTGTCCAAGAAATATTTGACCATTTAATCCTATTGCGAGAAAAAGAAAGAGAAGAACTGCCGGGCCTGGAAAAGGGAAGGGGGAAGGTGATACTGCCAGGATGTGCCATCCTCCTCGCGATGATGGAGTTCTTTCAGGTTGCAAGGGTATCGGTAAGCGACTTTGGCATTTTAGAAGGGATTATCAGAGAAATGATTGTATCCCTTGACAGTCCGAAGAAATTAGTATAGGTTTTCAAAAAATCTTAGACAGGATAGAAACCATGAAAAAAGAAGAAATTCCGTTGGCTCTCACGTTTGATGACGTCCTTCTCCTGCCAGCCAGGACCGGGATCTTACCCCGTGAGGTGGATATATCCACACTGTTTACCCCGGCTATAAAACTTTTTATACCTCTGGTGAGTGCAGCGATGGATACGGTAACCGAATCTCAGACTGCCATGGCCATGGCTCGGGAAGGAGGGATCGGTGTTATACACCGCAATTTATCAATAGAGGCTCAGGCGCTGGAAGTAGAAAAGGTAAAAAAATCTGAGAGCGGCATGGTTGTTGATCCCATTACCGTCAACCCGAATCAGAGGATTGCGGAGGCAATCGAGCTGATGGCGAGGTATAAGATTTCCGGGTTCCCCGTCGTAGAACAGGGGAAGCTGGTGGGCATTCTGACCAACCGTGACCTGAGGTTCGAGACAAACCTGAGCAAGAAGATATCTTCGGTCATGACAAAGGAAAGACTCATTACAACACCTGAGGGCACGACGTTAGAACAGGCGAAGAAAATCCTCCACAAGAACCGGATTGAAAAGCTTCTTGTAGTAGATAGGAAAAATAACCTCAAAGGTCTGATTACGGTAAAGGATATTGAAAAAATGGAAAGATATCCCAACGCTTCCAAGGATCAGCGCGGAAGGTTACGGGTTGGTGCTGCCATTGGTATAGGCCCGGACCGGGAGGCGAGGATAGAGGCACTCCTTAAAGTACATGCTGATGTGATAGTCATTGACACTGCCCACGGCCATTCCAAGGATGTCATTGAAGCGGTGCGAGACACGAAGAAGAACTTCCCCTCCTGTGAACTGGCTGCAGGGAACGTTGCAACTGCTGAAGGGATTCTGAGCTTAATCAGGGCAGGCACGGATGCGGTGAAAATTGGCATGGGACCAGGTTCCATATGTACAACCCGTATCATTGCTGGTGTGGGTGTACCACAAATAACAGCCATTCAGGAGTGTTACAAGGTAGCACGGAGGTATGGAACACCGGTTATTGCTGACGGGGGAATTAAGTTTTCTGGTGACATAACCAAGGCTATGGCGGCCGGTGCAGATACCGTAATGATTGGAAGTTTATTTGCAGGGACTGATGAGAGCCCGGGAGAAATGGTGCTCTATCAGGGGAGGAGTTACAAGGTCTATCGGGGTATGGGTTCCATCGAGGCAATGAAGAGGGGAAGCAAAGACCGCTATGGTCAATACGGAGAAGAAGAAGCAAAGCTCGTTCCCGAGGGGATTGAAGGAAGAGTCCCATACCGCGGAAACCTCTCTGCTATTATATACCAGCTGGTTGGGGGATTGCGTGCCGGCATGGGGTATCTCGGCTGCCGGAATATCAAAGAGCTCAAGCGGAAGGCCCAGTTTATCAAAATAACTCCATCCGGTCTTCAGGAAGGGCATGTTCATAACGTAATCATTACCAAAGAAGCTCCCAATTACCGGCTGGAATAAATTACATCCTATCATTATTCTGAAAGATACATTCGAAACAGAAAAGGTTTCGAATGATTTGCTTAAATCTCGGAGGTGTCTTTACGAAAATGCAGGATATCCACCAGGAAAAGATTTTAATCTTAGACTTTGGTTCTCAGTACACACAGCTCATCGCCAGGAGGGTAAGAGAATGCCAGGTATATTCAGAGATCCATCCATTTAATTTCTCCTTAGAGCAGATCAGATCATTTAAACCACAAGGCATTATTCTCTCCGGCAGCCCATCCAGCGTCTATGATCCTCAGTCGCCAACGATTGACCGTGAGGTGTTTGCGTTAGGCATACCCATTCTGGGAATCTGTTATGGAATGCAGCTTATCAGCCATCTCCTGGGTGGAGAGGTTGATGCCCACACAAAGAGGGAGTACGGAAAGGCAGAGATTTCTCTTGATGACTCATCTGACTTGTTCAGGTCAATTGATCCTGCACAAAAGATCCAGGTCTGGATGAGCCACGGTGACCGGATCAATAAACTTCCACAGGGATTCGTGCGGATAGCCCATAGCGCAAACTCCCCATTTGCAGCAATGAAAAGCTTAACGCAGC
>JAPLJA010000179.1 GCA_026388815.1 Pseudomonadota bacterium | reverse complement strand
GCTTTCTTCAGGCACATTTCTAAAGATTCAGCCTCATTCAAGCAAGGCATCACAATGGATAATTCAATCTGGTCTTCTATCATAGCGTAATACCTCCTAACCGATCCATATCCTCTCAGCAGTTCCCTTCTTCATGATTTTAGTGCCCACAAAAGCATTCATTGTAACCATATGGGGTTTGGAGAGACAGATACACTTATGCATTCAATTTCTCACAAATTTCCCACCTTTACAATAAAAAAATTTCCGTTATTAAGGATGGTATCTCCGAGGGAAGACAGATCATGGATCAGTTTTTCATCGGGATAGGGAATGAAAAATTGAGGAGCCTGATCCTCGACCTTGCTGGGAGGAAATAGCCTCATGTTAATCAGGGCATGGGAAACATGGTATTTCTTCATAGGCTTTGGTCTCCTTTCTCGTTCGGTTTCAATGGCTTTATAAGGATATCCGAAGCCTTCCCTTTTTACAGGAAATTTAAAACATCACCTGAGTTTTCAGAAGGAATTTCTATTGTAAAATATCTTTTCAACTTGCAGAAGTTTTTCATGGGTTGTTGTTGTTACCCTGAACTCCTTTGATCTTTCATAGTAGAGCTGAAGCTCACGGATACTGAGGTACCATTCCTGGTTAATAACCATTTCTCTCCTCCCCTGCCAGTCTGTCTTCGGGTGTTCACCGGTAAAGCAGTATGCCTGAAAGTACAGATTGCCCTTGACAGGTTTTCCATTAATGAGCATTCCTCCTCCCACTGCGCTCTTGCTCGTATTGTACCACAGGGAGATCCCTTTTCCCGGCGGGAGGACTGGTGAGTTGAAGGTAAACTGGTACTCTCTCCCCAGGGAATTGGGAATGGGGAGGAAGATGAAGCAACACCTGTCAGAGTCGTCTATCTTCTTCAGAGGGTAACTCATCTGGTGAAGTATCTTCCCCTTATCCCCGGCCTCCTTGAGAGCAAACGTTATACTTCCCTCGAGCTGTTTGACCGGACAGGAAAACATCACCCGAATGGCGCATAGATTGTTTCTCGGTGAGAAAAATGTTTGACCGACTGTGGTGTTGCCGTTGATCTCCGGCGTAGGGCAACAGAACATCGATTGATTTACTCCTTCTACGAGAAGGGTTTCAGCATAAGCAGGTTTCAGGATCCTTAAGAGTACATTTAGATTCAGGAGAATAAGGAGAAGAGAGAGGAAAATAAAGAGTGGCTTCCTCCATTGAAAGGGAAATAGGGACCAAACCCCCAAGAATGTTACTATAGCAAAGGGAGCAATAACTACAAAAAGATATCTTCCCATGTAAAACCCAATATGTTTGATATTGAGGTACCCATAAATCCCTGCTCCTCCCAGCAGTGAAAGAAAAAAAAGCCCGAGCACTCGTACCTGAAATGGTGTACACTCTTTTGTTGCTAACATCCGACAGAGTCCGGCAATGCCGAGTAACATGATGCCTCCGTAGATAGCAAAATGAACATCAGGTATAGAAAATTGCAATGTTCCAAACTCCCCGAAGAAGGAGGTGAAAGTTCTCTGTAATACCGTTGTCAAATAACTCAGGAAGGGAGGGAAGAGCTGGAGGTGCCAAGGATTTAAGATGCCAACTGTTTTTGAGAACACGGGGTCATTGAATAACAGCCAGTTACGCAGATACCACCACCCTGCCACAACAATGGCCGTACTCAGGATAATAGAGAGAGGCAATATCGGGTTTCTCCTGTCACGCAAATACACCCAGAGGATGAAGCATACAGTTATGGGCAGATAAAATAAGGTAAAGGTCTTTGACAATAGACACAAGCCCAGGAGTGTTCCACCTATAACCTGCCATCTGAGTTTACAAGGCTCTTTAAGAATGTAAATGAGTGATAGAAGGTAGGCTGTAGAAAGGGTTATGCTGAGGTTTTCGTTTGAAATAGAGGCAGAGAGATATAGGAATTGGGGGATGGTGGCAACAAAGAGTGCGGAAGCAGAGGCAAAGATCGTATCTCCAGGGAAGACGGTCAGGGCAATCAGGTAGATAAGGTAAACAGTCATCCCGCTCAACATCAGAGAGAAAAGCCTGAGGAAATAAGCGGTCTTTGCCTTCCCCGAATAGGGGAACTCCGCTTCACGCTTCGGGTGCGTTATGCGGGTATACCCCGGGCCATCATTGACAGAGATTTCTTCCTCGAGCAGCCCCTTGTCATCAATAAAGAAGAACGAGCCCATGAGATAATAGAGGGGTGGATGGAATGCCATGCTGACGATGTTTCCTTCAGGATCAGGCCGGTACGGGGGAAGTGCATGATGCTGGGCTACGTATTCACAGTAAGCAAAGTGCCGTTCTTCATCCGGTGGGTTCCACAGCGGGGTGTAGTAACTGTAACACAATCCCAAAGATAAGAAGAGCGCCAGAATAACAAGGGGGGCGCAGGTGCTCTTTATCGTGAGCATGGAGAAGATGATTTATACCTTGGCGTAAAATACAAGATTTGATACCAGGCCGAGAAGCCTGATGTATTTAACGGAGATGTCTTTACCTGCCGGAAAGAGGCGAACCGTCTCCCTTTCCGTGAGAAGGTTGAGGTTCTCCTCCCGTGCCAGAAATTCTTTTCCCAGCCACCTGCAGAGCACGCGGAACCAGTCAGGAGGAAACCAGTGGACGAAAGGCAATACGGTGTGAAACTCTATTGGATACCAGCGATTCGGAGTGGCGATGCAGACTGCAGATCCCAGGCGGCAAAGCTCGGAAATAAACCTGCGCTGGTTGTCCCGGCTCCCAACGTGCTCTATGGTAGCAAAGCTCACTACCAGGTCAAAGCTCTTATCCGGGAAAGGAATCTCTGAGCCTTCTGTCTTGATATATGTTAGCCCCGGAAACTCCTGTTCCAGAAAAGACACATCTTCGGTGCCGATGGCAGTGATTCTGTGAGGGTACGGGTAGAGCTTTTCGAAGAAATTCGAGTCTCTCCGCCGGTCAGAGGTAACCCCCACGTCGAGAACGGTCGTCTGGGCAGTGGGCTGTGCCATGCTCATGAAAGAGTCAAATATTTTTTTCCGGACCTGCCAGGAAATAGTGCTGTAAATACCGAAAATGTCAGGGGCAATGTAAAGGTTGTTTTTCTCTTCGAATGGCATACGCAGTGATACAGTATCAACTGAGAACCCTTCTGTCAACTCGATAGAACCGGCATGTGCGCAAATCCGGTGTTGAATTTTCAGGGGCGGGGTCACCCCGCCCCTACTGCTATTCCGCGGTCGCGGTTACTTCGACAAGAAAGAAGTTTTCGTCATAAAGAAGAGTACGACCAAGGGAGGAGAGTTCATGGATCAATCGTGCATCGGGATAGGGAATAAAAAATTGAGGAGCCTGATTCTCGACTGTCCAGGGAGGGAGGAGCTTCCTGTTAATCAGGACATGGGTGATATGGTATTTCTCCGCAATCCTTTTTCGTTCATTCGGCGATCGGAAGAAGGTCACGGCATCAGAGAGCCGCTCAGCATTTTCCGGGATGAGAGGGGAATTGTGGTAGAGGGAAACGACCTTGACACCGGTGATGCAGGGAAGTGGCCATGAGGTGAACACGTCTGCGAGGACCGTATCGCCTCTCCGGAGGTGCTTCTGAAGAATGAGATACTTCTCCATGGGGTGAGAAGATCTTTTTAACAAGAGAGGCAGATAGATTTTTCCGGTCATGAAAAGCTGATTGCCCATTCCTCCTGCAAGAGCACAGAGGAAAAGGATTGCTAACAGATTTGCCGCACGGGTGTTCTTGAAGGCTGCTCTCTCTTCTCTGAGTATTTTGAGGGTCCGTGAGAATGCGAGCTGGCTGAAGAACAGGCAGAAGAAGACGAAGCGTTCACCCAGGCTTATGTTGAGAAAATAGCCCAGGGCATAGAAGAGGAGACAGGATAAAAATCCAAAGACGATAAAGGGGTATTGTCTTTTCAGCCCAAAATACACGAGAGGAATAATCCCCAGAAAGGCAGGCCCGACCCGCCTGAGAAGATCAGAGTAGAGGTAGGCATGGGTTGCCCCGTAGTCCCAGAACTGCTTTGCCTTTCCTGAAGCAACATAGAAGAAACTCTTAAAAAAGGGATAGTAGGGCCATAGAGCAGTGAACCCGAGAGCGATGAGGAAAGTGATGGCAAAGAGGAACAGGGTGTTTTTCTGTCCATATCCTTCGGTTGTGATGAGGATCAGGGTAACAAAGAAATAGAGGAAACCGGTGACGGGATGGTTCAGGAGAATAAAGCTGCTCAGGGCAATAAATACTGAGGCATGACGCCGCTTCCCCCCATGGAGATATCTGAGCAGGAAAAAAAGCGAGAGCGGCATGAGGGCGAAGGAGACGACTGAGGGGTAGTAGGCAAAGGGAATCAGGGAGCTGAACATGTAGGAATTGCTCTCCTCCCAGCCCTTTCCCCAGAGGAAGAGAACACAGAAAAGTGTGTAGAGAGGCTGCTTTTCATCCTGAAAGTACTCTTTTGAAAAGAGATAGATACCCACGCCCAGGAGGAGAAAAGAGGCGAGGGAGGAAAAGCCGATGAGGGTGAACAGTCCCGGGGAGAATATTTTCTGGACCATTGCCATCATGATAACCGATGGGACAAAGCGGGGCGAGGTATTACCCGGGAGGTCGAGCAGGGGATTGTGAGGCTTCGTGAAGGAGTAGGTGAGTTCTCTTGCTGCCGCTGCATGTTCACAGCCATCACTGTTATTAAAGGATGGGTAAGTGAAGAATGCACAGGGGATGAAAATGAGTAGTATCCCCAGGAAAGCGAGGAAGTATCTTCTACCCGGCGTTTGCAGGAAACTCATAGATACGTTTGCTCGTAATAATCTGCATTGAGGCACAAGGAGTATACTGTAAAGAAAGAGTGGTTTCAAGCGTGAGGTGACCCTGAGCGTGAGGACAACATTTGATTTGGTGATAGCAGGTATGATACATATTGAAAGATGAAAATGAGGTGTCGCTTCTACCATGACCATAGAGATCAAGAAAGACTGCCGTTTCTTTAAAGGAGACATTCCCTGCAAGCCTCACAAGAGGCATGGGGTTCACTGTACCGATCCGGACGGGAAAAGCTGTGTCCACTACGACCCCATGGAGAAACGGATTCTTATCATTAAATTAGGTGCGATAGGTGATGTGATCCGGACCACACCAGTGCTCCGCAAGCTCAAAGAAGTATACCCTTCTTCTGAGATCTGGTGGTTGACCCATACGCCCGAAATTCTTCCCGCCTCCTTCATCGACCGTCCCGTGCGTTTTGATCCTGCTTCTCTCCTGGTAGTAGAATCCACACCTTTTGACATCGTATACAACCTCGACAAGGACAGCGAGGCATGTGCCGTGC
>JAPLJA010000299.1 GCA_026388815.1 Pseudomonadota bacterium | reverse complement strand
GATGGTATCAGTAGGTGAATCCACCGGCGCTCTGGATGCAATGCTGGCAAAGATCGCCGACTTTTACGATGAAGAGGTGGATGCCTCAGTGGAGGCCCTCACCAAGTTGATTGAACCATTCATGATGATCTTCCTGGGAGGAACTGTCGGTACCATGCTGGCAGCGATGTACCTCCCCATCTTCAAGATGGCGGGCGCAGTCGGGTAACTCTGCACTCTTTCTTCATCTTTTCTTCATTTATTTATCCAGAGAGTTACTTTACACCCCTCTCCGATAAAGCCGCCGTTTACGGGTTTCACATCTGCAGGAACCATCCCTTTGTCGATGGGAACAAACGGGTGGCCTTCGTTTTAATGGATATCTTTCTTCAGAAAAACGGGTGGGAAATCGTTGCAAGCGAAGAAGAAGCCTATTCGATGATGATGGAACTTTCCGACGGCAAAATTACTAAAATCCAGCTTGCCCAGTGGCTCAGAGAGCACTCATCCAGACTTGGCCGTTAACCTGCTGGTGCAAAGGTACTGCTTTAAAAATTCAAGAAACAAGATTTGACCCAATACCTTATTTTATTTCCTCTGTTTGGTAATAATCTTCGGTATTGCACTCGCCGTCCCATGAAATGTGCTTTTTCCGTAAATATCAATATCCTCAAGCTTGTAATAATAAGTTCTGCGATTTATTACATCCTCATCAATAAATTGATAAGTAGCTCCGCTTATGCCCGAGCCCTGGGCTGGTATTAATGAAAAGTTGATCTTTATATACTCGCCATTTGCTGATTCTGCTCGGTAGAGATTAAAGCCTGCATTGTCGATTTCGGATGCGGTGGTCCATTCGAGGATAACCTTTCTATCAGATGAAGTGGCGGTGAAGGAGGAGAGGGTAATTACTATAGGCTCACACCCCCCCCGTCCCCTTTTTATTTGAGCACTATAACAGGTTGTCTGCCTTGTATCAGGCACCTGTTCCTCGAATTCTACGTTTACAGATGCTGGAATTTCTTATCACATGATTTTGCTGTTTGTGAAAGTAATCTTTATATGTTTTTTTTGCAGGCGGTTAAATCCGGTCAGGGTAGTAAATAGTAAATAATTGTGCCTGCGCCTTCATGCATTGCCCAGTAAATGGCTTGCGCTTCCTTTTTGCCAAGTGAAACAATTATTGATGTAAATTGTTTCCCCCTTATAATGTTCCATACAGCATGCAGTGGCCTCATTATATGCAGTTTAATAGAGCGATATGTATTTTTCAGCAGTGAGATGGGGCCTTCTGTTTCCGGTTTTATGTCGATTAAAATGCCGTCAAGGGAAAGACTGTAGCTTTCAGGCATATCAGCAAGTTCAAGCGCATCTAACTGAAAATCACCGCTATTGCCATTATCGCCGGCGCTTCCGGGTTTTATCTTCGACTGTTTAGGGCCAAACAAAGAACTCTTTTTGATTAATGCGGCTGATTTAACATCGAGAGGTTTCCCCCAGAACCCGAAATCTTTTATGATTAGTTCTTTGAGTGCCTTCCCGCTTGCTTTAATGTATATTTTCTTATCTTTAAAATCAAAGATAAAATAGATGTGAGGTTCCTTAGCCAGTTTGATTTCTTCCTCAAGTAGAACCTGTTCAGCCATGAGCGATTTAATCTCGTCCGGCAAAGCATCTGCACATGAAGAAAGTATGATTATAAGGATGAAGAGCAATTTTAGAAGCATGGTTAAAATATAAATATCTTTGTCCCTATTTCTGACGCATTAAAGACTGCCCTGAGGTCTTCGTCTCCAACCCTGATGCAGCCGTGGGTCACATTTCTTCCCAAGAGCCTTGTATACAGAGTGCCGTGAATAAAGTAACCATTCCCCAAGCCGAGGGCATAATCACCCAGAACCCCCTCTTCAATCCTTTCTTTAGAAGTTTTATTTGGTATGTCTCCGCCTTCCTCAATAAACGCCCAATCGGGTTTTACCCATCTCGGGTTTACAATCTTTGACTGAACCTTAAACTCTCCTCTCGGGGTATCAAAAACCCATTTACTTTTTCCCGAAGGGTCTTCCAGGATACTGCCGCTTCCAGCGGAGATTATAGCCTTTCTGATAATCTTATTCCCTTGCTTTAGAAAAAGGACATTCTCTGCCGTATCAACAACTATATAGAGACCGGAAGGAGCAAGCCTTTTGATTATTCCTCTGAGATTTATGTTTCTTGTTTTAAGCTCTGCCAAGTATCCTTTATTGTTTTTTTTTAGATTGGCGGCGCTGCTAATATCTTTACATCCCTGTCCTGCTGTAAAATAGCCGATGACATCCACAGATAGGAAAGTTATGGCTAATGGAATTATAATCTTAAGAAATGTTTTACTCTTAAGTATTTTATAGGCTTTTAAGTGTTGAAGATACTCTATTTTCATAATCCATTGTCCCGACGATTGTAACAGGAGTCCCGACTCCTATAGTATTATATAGTTCTTCTATATGTTTGTTTTCCATTGCAATACATCCATAGGTCATCCCGTCTTTGCCGCCGCCGTGAATTTCAATAAGTCCTCCTATCCCTGCCTTTGAGGGGATAAGTCCTTTTCTTTTTGCGTTATTAAATATTTTTTTGTCCTCTTCATTCGGGTAATTTATAAGCAGTGCCCTGTAGTAGCGGCTTTTTGGCACTTTTCTGATAATATGGTATCTGCCTTCCGGTGTTGCGTTATCTCCTGCATGAAGCTTGTCGAGCGAACCATTCCTGCCGATGCCAACCCTGTATGTCCTGAAAGGGACCCCCTTTCTATAGAGTATGAGACTTCTCTCTATCTTGCCTACTACAACAGAGTAGATTCCTTTTGTCCTTGATTCAGAGATGGTCTCTTTAACCCATCCCTTCCATTTTGCTATCTGATTTCTATCGGTGTAGCGGTTGAGGATAGGCAAGATGGCATTTTCTGCGGATTTTATGTAGGAAGTCATGGCCCCGATTTTTCTCTCAGCATCAGCATAATCTCCCTTTTCGTACAGGTGTCTTGCCTCTGTCAGTATTATCTCAGCCATCGTAAGGTCTTTCCTTGAAAGCCGGCCTTCATTAATCATAGAAGTCAATTCCTTCAGCATGCTGATTTTGTTTTCGAAAATGGATATCTGACTTTCTGTGCTGCGGGATTTGGTATCTTTTATCTGCTGTATTTCTTTAAGTATATCATTACCGTCTTTCAGAATGTCTTTGAACTCTGACTCTACTGCCCTGTAATTCCTGAACCACCTGAATTTTGACTCTTCCCTAATTATATCATCCCTGCCTTTTCTGAGGGCATCTTTGTATCTTGCATATCTTTCAGGTGTGTATTTATGCGCCTCTGTCTTCCAGAGGTTGTGCTCCTGCTGTGCGGCGAACTCAACCTCTGGAGGTATTGGAGGTGTGCTGCATCCCAGGGTTATCAGACCCGAAAATAAGAGAAGGGTCTTTATGAAATACCGTATCAAAAATTATCTTCCCGCTGCTTTTTCCTGAGCCTGTTTTACCTGCTCTGCGGTGCTGTCTGCCTTTTCCTTTGCGGCATTAGCCTTATTAATAGCCTCGCCGTAGTTTTCGCTCTCTATCAGCTTCTGAACCTCGGCGAGTGACTCTTCAACGCCTTTAATATCAGCCTTCATCGCCTCTATATCAGCTTTTGAGCCCTTGCCTTTAGGCGCCTTTGCAAGAAGTTTCTTTGCCTCTTCCGCTGCTGTCTTTGCGGCATCCTGAGCGGAAATAGCATTATTCTTTGCAGCCTCTTTCTTCTGAGGGATTGCGGTTTTCAGGGCATCGGCATCTGACTTTACCTTTGTAAGCATGTCCTTTGCCTTGCCGTAGTTTTTAAATGTCTTGCCGTCCTGAGTCTTGACCTCATCCATTGCAGCCTGCAGGCTGTCATTAATAGCCTTTGCATCCTCAGGCGCAAACTTTTCAGCGTCTGCGGCCACTGTATCAACTGCAGCCTTTGCTGCATCAATATCTTGGGTTGGTTGTTTCCCGCAGCCGGCGAGCAGCGCTGCTGCCATAAAACCGAGTAAGAGATACTTAACTGCTTTCATTACATCTTCTCCTTTCAATTGTCCTAAGATTTTAATAATAGATAAAACCCTTCTCTGACACAAACCAGTACTTCACGTTAAGTCATAACATCACCTTCTCTCAATTCTAAATTATAAAAAAATTATGGAGGAAAAGCAAGCTTTTGTATAAGTCAGCTTTTGGGAATGGGGTGTGAAAAAAGAGGTAGAAAAATTGGAGAGTTGTCGTCCATGTGCCCGTATTATCCCCTGATCCTTCTCCGCACATAAATCACCAATCCGATGAAAAGCACCAGAACGGGCTGGACTACTACGGAGGTCCAGAAGATGGTCCGCATCTGTTTATCGGTGAGGAAGAAGAAAGAGAAAGGATAGACTTGCTTTTCTTTGGGACGAATGGAAATCAGCGTTTCCTCTCCCACCATCCAGTTCACCGTGTTGAGAAAGAGATCCTTATTCCCTAAGAGGGTTACATAGAGGTTGTTAACAAAGGCGGAGCCACCAAAGACCACAATTCTCCCCTGCGCCCCCCCCTCTCTTCCCGCCGGGATCGTGACAACCGCCATAACCGGGACAGGGCCCTTTCTGTCCTTACCCCTTTCAAAATCAAAACTACCCCGCTCTATCATGGCTCTGTCTGTTTTTGCATAACTCTCCGGACCGCTCCTCGAAATCGTCTTAACATCCACAGCCGGATTCAGATTTTCTCTCACATCCACTGAGCGAATAAGGGGCATAATGGTCGCACCACCGAAATTTCTGGTGATTTCATGTTTGCGGTAACTGCTGATGATAGGAGTAAGGTAGTCGCCTCCAAAGGCCCTGCTCTCCTGGTCGACCACGATATCGTTTCCCAGGATGACACCGAAGGAGGAGAGAAACGCCACAAGCTTCGGCGCAGTGTACGGGTCAATCATGAACAGCACCTTTCCTCCCCTATTCAGGTAATCAGAGATCATCTTAAGCTCCCCATCGGTAAGATCTCTCTTGGGGCCACTTACCACGAGGAGAGCCGCATCTCCTGGAACAGACTTCTCATGCATGAGGACAAGAGTTTTTGATTCACAGTTCTCTCTGGCAAGGGCTGAAGCTATGGTGCTGTACCCCTTCCTATTGTCGGTGTCTTCAGGACTATTCTCATCATGACCCTGGAGGAAGTAAACCCGCCGCATCCTTTTTTGAATGAGATTGATGATCCCGTTGGTAATATTCTCCTCATTACAATAGGGATACACCTTCCGTTTTTCTTCATACTCAATAACCGTGGCCCCATACGTGGTGATTCCGTACTGGCTCGCCTTACCTGGATTTCCATCCAGGTTATAGAATTCGTATGTGAACTTGGGTGAGGCAGAGGCATACTGCCGCAACAGATCCACAAACTCGGACTGCTGGTCCCTCTGATAGAAAACAATAACCTTCACCTCGCGGGTAAGGTTTGAAAGGAGATTCTTCGAAAAGGGAGAGAGGGTATAGCGTTTGGTCGGGGTGAGGTCAAATCTCCTGTTATGGTTCCAGGCGATCACCTCGATCAAGCTCAGGATTGCCAGGAGGAGGAGACTGCCTGTAATGAGATTGAACCAGGCGTAGGTTGAGGATCTGAGGAACTTCATCTTAACCCCCGCCATCTCCGGGATGCAAGCGAACGGAGCGTGAGAAAAAGAAAAAAGAAAGAGAAGATGATAAAGAATACAATATCCTTCGTATCAATCACACCTCGGGCAAAGTTATAAAAATGTTCATAAAAAGAGATGTGATGGAGTATCTGTGCCAACTGAGGACTCATTGCACTCTCGTTCCAGTCGATCAGCCAGAAGAAAAGGATAAACCCGGAAGAAACGAGGGCAGCTACAATCTGGTTCTCAGTCAGGGAAGAAACGAAGATACCGCAGGAGATGAAGGCTGCACCTAAGAGAAAGAGGCCGAGGTAGCCAGTAATGATCGGTTCAGGGTTAACGGTTTGGAAGAGGGCCAAGACAAGAGGATAGAGAAGAGTCAGAAAAAGCATAAGGATGAGAACGCTCAAACACGCAAGATACTTCCCGGCCAGTATCTCAATATCCCGGAAGGGATAGGTCACGAGCAGTTCAATGGTACCCAGCTTCTTCTCCTCAGAGAACAAACGCATGGTCAGGAGGGGGATGGTAAGGAGAAGGATCATCCTGATATCATGAAAGAGAAACTGCCAGAGTCCCTCGGTCAGGCTGTCTCCTCCCCAGACAAGGAAGCGGGCGAGATCGCTGTAGTAGAGATAGCCTGATATGATAAGGAAAACCATCAGGACCATGTAGGCAATCAGTGAAGTAAAGTAAGAACGAATCTCCTTTTTAAAGATAGGGAAGAAGTTCATCATGCCTCTCGGTCTTTCTCCGTAACCAGACGGATAAAGATATCTTCAAGGCTCATGGTCACTGTTTTCATTTCCCAGAGTCTCCAGTTGTTTGCAAGCATCAGAGGGAACACGTAGTCACCTATGTATGCATCCTTCTGGGAATTGACAATATATCCATAGGTATTTTCAGGGAACGCCTCTTGCCTTTCGACTGCCAGTATTCCTGGTATTGTCTTCAATTTTTCCAGCACCAGTGGTGACGGTCCCTGGACCTTGAGGTAGATCCGGGATGTCTTCTGGAGTCGGGCTACCAGGTTTTCAGGTTTATCCACGGCAATGATTCTT
>JAPLJA010000108.1 GCA_026388815.1 Pseudomonadota bacterium | reverse complement strand
AACTGCTACGTTCCCCTTGGTGCTTACCGGTAACTCTGCAATGGTCAACGCACGGAGGCTAAAGCCAGCGACTAAAACAATGGTAAGAGTTGTCGCAGGGAAGATAACCGGCATATAAGGCTTCAGGTCATATCGTTCGACAACAGAAGCTATTGACCTTTCAACTGATGGAGGAAGAACCATTCCGGTTTGTTCTAAATACCCACGATATGTATCACCATACTTGATCATCATGCGACGTTCTTCGTCTCTCGCAAGAAAGTAGTAAAGGACGATCATCAGCGCAAGTGTTACGAGCACCAGGAACCGGGGCCACAGAATCGCCATACCAATTCCACAAATAGTAAGTCCCACATACTGCGGATGTCGTATGAATCGATAGAGACCCCTGCTGGCCACACCGCTCTTGAAGATCTTACCCAGGTAAACCTGTAAAGCGCAGATAAGGAAAATCGCAAGGCCGCACACAGTTAACACAGATCCGAGGATTCTGATACCCTGTAAAAAAAGAGTCGGTGGAAAGATCATGTGTGGAAGATAGAAACCTGTCAGCCATCGAGTGGCAGAAAATCTTGCCAGGAAGTGGAAAAACGGGTTGAAAACCGAATAGAAAAAGAATGCAAAGGGACTGATCATGATCATAATTTCAAATGCAATAACGAAGTAGACGGCAATCCCTCCGGCGGAAAGAATCTTTTTGATCCAGTGTTTCATACTCTTCATCATTTACCTCCAGTCTTTAATCACAAGACAATAACTGAAACTATTGTTCCTATCAGAACTATCCAAAGGATATCTACTCGTAAGATCAATGCAACAAAAGCTGCGACTCCAAGGATAATGCGAGGAAGATCCCATGGGACATTCGCAGCAAAGCGGATCGTGACTGACAGCAGAAGTCCCACAAAGGAACTCAAGATTCCACTCATAACTTTATTAACACACACCGAACCACGAAACCTGTCAAAATACGGGACGGCACCTACCAGGATTAAGAACGAGGGCAGGAAGACACCTATGGTAGCAACAAGCGCTCCAAGGGGTCCAGATAATAAGTAGCCGATGAACGTTGCAGTAATCACTATAGGCCCCGGCGTAACTTGTCCCAGTGCAATCCCGTTGAGGAAGGTTCGACCATCCATCCATGAACGAACCTCGACAACTTCGTGGAACATGAGCGGAATAGAGGCAAACCCCCCACCAAATGCAAATAAGTCGATCCGGAACATTAGGGCAGCAAGTTTGAATAGTTGAGGATTGGCGAAGAAGAGTAGTAAAATTCCGACCGATGCTCCCAAAACGGTAAACACGAGGTGTCTTGTAGAATACAGCTTTCTTGCTATATGACTCGTCGGCATGTCAAGAAGTTGTTTACTTTTGAGGAAGAGACCTAAAAAACCCGCCAACAGTATCACTGAAATGGGATTTATGCGCCACCAAAACATAATGGCGGCAATAAGGAAAATAGTTAAGTTTTTCCAATCCTTCAAATAACTTTTGGCAAATGAGGCGGTCGCATTAGCAATAATCGCCACTATTATGGCCTGAAGGCCGTTAAATACGGAAGCCACTATCGGTAAGTTGTGTGTGCGTACATAGAGGGCGGAAAGGGTCATCATGAGACAAAACGCCGGAAGACCAAAGCCTATAAAACTCGCAGCAGCACCCCTTATTCCCCGCAATCTTAAGCCTACATAAGCCGCTGTCTGCATAGCGGTTGCTCCAGGTATCGTTTGACAAATAGCTACACCCTGACGGAAGGAACCGTCATCAAGCCAGTTCTTTTGTTCGACGGCCATTTTGCGAATGTAAGCTACCATAGCCGGACCGCCAAAGGAGGTCAATCCCAATTTCAGAAAAGATGCAAAGAGGTGAAGCAGTGGAGGGCTGTAATTGATGGGTTGAATCTGCGATTCGTTCTCAAGCATGAACGTCGGGATTTATCATCTTACCGTCTTGCAGCATATAAATGCGATCAAAGCCTTCAACCATGCGTCGGTCATGAGTTACCACAATTACTGCGGAGTTCTTTTCACGGGCCAGCTTCCTAATAAGTTCCATTACATTTTTGCCTCGCTCCGTATCAAGCTGGGCCGTCGGTTCATCGGCAAGAATAACCCTTGGATCATTTGCAAGGGCGCGTGCAATAGCAACACGTTGCTTTTCACCACCTGAGAGATTCTCAGGGTAATTTCTGAGACGATGGCCTACCTGCAAATAATCCAGCAATTCATTTGCTTTAGTCTTGGCTCTCTGATCCCGCTTAGCCACTAAGTCCATGGCAATAAATACATTTTCCCACGTCGTTAAAAAAGGGATGAGATTAAAGGTTTGCAGGACAAACCCAATCTTTTCCCTGCGGAGTCGGTGCAAGTCTACCTTTTTCCAACCGTTATCGTAAACGACCTCTCCATCAATCTCAATGAACCCGCTCGTAGGGTCCTTTACGCATCCTACGCACGTGAGCAGCGTCGTTTTGCCAGAGCCACTCGGTCCCACTACGGCTACCAGTTCAGCGGGATGCACTTCAAGGCATGCATCATCTAATGCAGTGACCATTGTTTCTCCGGAACCATAGATTTTAGTAAGATTGTGAACCCTGAGTACCGCACTCATCTCAGGCTCCCAAAACAACTGCGGGGTCCACCCTGAGGGCCGTACGTACCCCTTGAAGACTTGCCAAGATACAAATGACAATCAATATAAGAAACAGGAGGCCCATATCCTGTTGCATGATAATTACCCTTCGTGGGAACTTATCATAGGTAAAATAGATCAGGATTGCACCAATACAGTAGCCCAAAATTCCCATTGCTAAAGATTGCTGCATTATGAGACCGATAATTCGACGGTTCTGAGCGCCAATCAGTTTAAGGGTAGCGAGTTCCCTCAGCTTGTCTATCGTCAAAGTGTAAATTATGAGAGCAATTATGACCGTAGAAATTACGAGAAGTATAATCCTGAAGAGGCCAAGCTGCCGCCGGGCTTTTTCAATAACGTATTTGGTGAGGATTTCCTCCTGATCAGCATGGGTCATTGCCGTGTAATGGTTCCATCGAGATATCTTATGAGCGATATTTTCAGCGTTTTCTCCTTGATTAACCCGGACAATAATTGCATTGACGATGTGAGTGTTGCCCACTATGTCATCCACTGTTGCCTGTGTATCAGAAGATAAATCGGGATGATTATCAAGCAGAGCATTTAGCCGCCGCGCGACGCGGGAACGATCATTGCGAATGGCTTCATTATTTTTCTGGAAAAGGAGTTCCTGCAAGTCAGGTAGTGATGCGTAGACTACCGGATCGCCTGTTGGAGACACCATGTTCTCAGTTAGCCCGACGATATTATAATCATGTAAACCAAGATGTAGCACGTCACCGATTTTGAGACCTAATTTCCTGTCTGCCACCAACTCGTAGTGTTTACGCAAAATAGGTTTCCCGGCAATTATTCGGGATGGCCCACCAATACTGTCCCACCGATAGCCGACCATATGGAACCTGAGCTTCCGTTCATGGTAATCAATCTGCATATTGCGGAAGGATATGGGACCGGCCTGCATCACCCCTGGAACGGTGCGGATATTGTATTGCAGATCTTCAGGTATACGCGAATCATCTGCAAATGGTCCAAACGTATTCTTCTGAACCACCCATATATCAGCATTGGTCGCCTGGAGAATCGATGTTGCATCAAAAATCAGTCCTCTATATATACCGCCCATTCCCATAACAACCATGAGCAGCAGACCTAAGCCTACGCAGGTTAAAATAAATCTACCCTTATTATGCCGGATATCGCGTAAAGCAAGATTCATAGATATACTCTAACTGGATACCCGCGACCCTTCAGTCAATTTCATCATCACAGAAGGGTTGGCGGTAACGACCTGTTCACCTGATTGCAGCCCTGATACTATTTCTATCCACCCCGATGGATCGTTAACACCAATTCTAACCTCACGCCAATGGACCCGGCCTTGCTGAAGGACCCAGACCCCATACTTCTTACCAACGGGAACCAGGGCCGACCGAGGCAAGGCTGAAACTCGCTTCTTCTGAGCAGTAATAATGTAGACCTCTGCTTGTTCACCGATGGGAGGGATCTCTGACTTCAAATCAAAGGTAATGTTTACTGCGCGTTCTTCCGTCACACGATCACTCTCCACCTCAACTCTGGCAACCTTGCCCGATAAAGTTTGCTGTGACTTTGAGCGTAAAATAACCCTGGCAGGATTGCCTACCTGAATCCTACCGGCCACTGTTTCATCAATGTAAGCCAAAATCCAGATTACGCCAGTATCTGCAATGCGGTAAATGGGAGCACCGGCTGTAATCGCGTCTCCAGCCTCGGCCTCTCGGCTCACCACCAGGCCATCACAGGGTGAATAAACATAGGTATCAACCAGCCGGGCTTTGAAAAACCCAACATTTGCCTCTGTTACTTCCTTCTGTTTCACCAGTGCCACGTGTTGAGCTTTTAATAATTTGACGCTTTCTTCTGCGACCTGATATTCGTTTTCTTTCTGGTCGAAGTCGAGCTGTGATATGACTTCTTCTTGAAGTAGTTTTTTGTAGCGTCCATAATTATTCTTGGCCAGTTTTAGATTTGCTTCAGCTTGGTTGATTGCAGCCTGATTTGCCACTATATCTGCATTGGCTTTTGATAGCTCATGTTGTGCCTGTACCATCTGCTTTTGAAAATCATCGTTCTCAAGGGTAGCTATAAGGCCTCCTTTTTTCACCCGAAGCCCCTGGTCAGTGTACAAATTCGTAATGCGCCCCGTGATCTTACTCCCCACTTTAACGACAACTTTGGCTTCAACTGTTCCTATCCCGAACGATTCTTGCTGAAGATCATGCGGGGTAAGTCTAACAGGTGTCACCGTAGAAGGGGCGAATAGGGCGATTCTGAGGACAAAAAAGAGGACAACCAGTGTCCCCGACCAAATTAGAATGGTCTTGGGACGTTTTCTAAAGAAATACATTTATCGAGTCTCCATTGCAAGTCCATTCGTGCTGATAAGTACACAGTACGCCGATGCATAGCTCTTTCATTTCCCTTTGCCGGCCGTTCCTTCTCCGCTATCGCAGCGAGGACCGATGCCAAGAAACCCCGAGCCCATCATCCCCGGGCGGCACATACGAGTCCGAATGTTGGTGAAATAGAGTTTCCTCTGATCAGGGGTCATCCTTTGCGTCTCAAAAAGTATCTGATCCACAGCAGCCTGCTGAATACCACCCTGAATCTGATTGATCTCCTTCATTTTGGTACTGATCGCCCGGTAATCGGGCGTTGGCGCCATGAGGAGACAAAGAAGAGCCTCCCTTTGAGCCTGTATCGTTCTCCTTTTTTCAATCATAGTACTCATCAAGCTTTCTCTTTTTTTCTCTATCTCTTCTTTCTGAAAACCACTTAGGGTCATAATTTTCTCTGGAAATACTGCCGTTTCTTTCGCTGTGTGCAGCGAGGAGGTTACCCAGGAGTATGCCACGATGCCCAGAACCCCAAGGTTAATTGCCAACGAGAAAATGAGAAAGATGGTTTTTACTCGCTCACTCATGGTTTTCTACTCCGTTCTATTTCGGTTGACAGTCGAAAGTAACCTTCTTCCAGCGATTGAGGTGATATATCTGCAAAGAGTTCTTCGTAATACGCCCCACGTCTTGAGGCAGCTATCTCCATGTGCGGCGCAAAAGCCGTGGAGTAGAGGAGAAATCCTGCCTCACCTCCCAGGAACAAACCCATGATGAGAGCGAGGCCTGCCAAAGCGGGCGTGGGAACAACGATCAGGCCTTCGAGAAATCTCCGGAAAGGCCCTCTCATCTCTCGTGCTTCGATCTTTCGGAGAATTTTTATGAAAAGGGGCGCCGTCTCAGTTTCGACGACCGGAAGTTCTGCCACGAGGTCCCAAGTTTTAGAGAATTGCTCCATTTCACGGGTGCATGTGGGGCATAAATATATATGTTGCCGTATCCTTATTTCATCCTCCGCTTTGAGTTCCGAATCCAGAAAGGCTTTAAGTCTCTTTTCTACGTCACGACATTTCATCTAATTACCTCCATTTATTTAAACATCTCAGCAGATAAAAACCTTCGCCGTTTTTTCCGTTTTTTCAAAAATATGCCTTCAATGACTCTTTGAGTGTGGTCATAGCCCTCTGCAGTAATGACTCCACTGCTTTTACCGAACAACCCATGATCTCGGAGATTTCGGCATAGGATAGTCCCTCGAATCTCTGGAGAATGAGCGCTACCTTCTGTCTTTCCGGTAGAGAATCTATAGCTTCGCGGAGCTGGGTTGAGCGTTCTTTCTGACTGATGATCGTTTCGGGGTTCTCCGTTGTTTGGCCGGATTTGGTTCGATAGCTATATTCATTGAGGGTTGCGTCAAAGTCTCTGCCCTCATCAAAGAAGACCTTCTTTACGTGATGCCTGTAGTTAAGACATTGATTTACTGCGACTTTAAAGAACCAGGTCGAGAACTTTGCGTTGGGCCGGTATCGCCCGGCCGATTCATAAAGCTTCAGAAAGATATCCTGGACGAGTTCTTCGGCAACCTCAGGGTTCCTCTCGTAACGGAAGACGAGACCCTGTACCTTTCCGATATATCGCTCAAACAGGATTTTGAAGGCGTCACGGTCTTTCTGGGCGACCGCCGATACTAAGGCTTCATCGGTCCAGGTTTGTTTATTTTCCATCTGCTCGTCATGGCCGTGTGTTCAGCTCAACGGTTTAAACTTCCAGCGAAGAACTTGTGCGCAAAATAATTCCTCTAAGATACTAAAACTCATTAATTTTTGAGGTCTTGCCACCCTTCACGACCCGTGCGAGGACTCCCATGGCGGGAAGCAATGAGTGACATACCTTCACTCATCTTCACTATTCGATGAAAGAGAAAGTCATTGACACATAATGAGCATATGCTTATAATAGTAATATGTCAAGGCCGAAAAAATGTAGATGCGTGGGGTGTAATCCAAACGTGTACTACTTTAAGCCCAGGGGGATCCCTCTGGTTGAACTCGAAGAAGTATCCGTTCGCTTAGATGAGTTGGAAGCCATCAGGCTCGCGGATTATGAGGGTCTTTATCATGAAGATGCCGCTCAGAAGATGAAAATATCCCGGGCAACATTCGGGCGAATTTTGGATGAGGCACGGCACAAGGTTGCCGAGGCTATCATTAAGGGGAAGGCTCTGAAGATAGAGACCGATAATCAATGAGAGAGGAGTAAAGTATGAAGGTAGGTTTTGCAGTACAGAATAGCGAGGGCATTGAAAGCAAGGTCTATGATCACTTTGGTTCAGCACCAGCTTTCATCATTGTCGACACTGAGAAAAACGATGTGTTGACCGTTGATAACAGGGACCTGCAGCATGTCCATGGCGCGTGTAATCCTGTCATGGCCCTTGGTGGGAAGAGCGTTGATGCAGTAGTCGTCGGCGGGATAGGTGCAGGCGCAATAACGAAGTTGAATGCCCTGGGGGTAAAGGTATATGCGGCCGGGGCTTTGACCGTAAAGGAAAACCTCGCCTTGTTCGGAGAGAATAAACTTCAGGAACTCTCTGTCTACAATGCCTGTCGAGCACATCAGGGAGGATGTGGCCATAAAGAATGATAGGGATTGACGGGTAAAGCTCAAGGTGTGTCCGGCAATCATATAAAAAGAGGTGGCACAAAAAGAGGTCTCGCGATATATTCTTTAACCTGCAAAGTTATCACTGCGAGGTGTAGAGATGGAAAAGACGATTAAGACCTACTGTGGGATCTGCGAGAGTACCTGTGGAATGCAGGTGACAGTTGAGAATAATGCGGTAAAGAAGGTAGAGGGGTTGAAAGAGCACCTGCGCAGCAAGGGAGATCTCTGCGTCAAGGGGGCTGCGGCGAAGGATATCCTCAATGCCCCGGACCGCCTGAGAAGCCCCATGAAAAAGGAGAACGGCACATGGAAGGAGATAAGCTGGGATGAAGCCCTCGACCTCCTTGCCGGCAAACTGAATGGGGTAAAGGAGAAGTATGGCGCGAGCAGTCTCGCTGTTTATCACGGTCAGACTTATCTGAAGAACTGCCTTGCCATGTTCATGATGAAGCGGTTCCTCACCATCTATGGGACACGAAACCTCTGTTCTGCTGCCAGTGAATGCTTTATCCCCTTCCTCCTGGGCGGGATTGCAACCTTCGGAAGCCTGGCCTTTGCAGATGCCGTGAACAGCAGGTGCGTTGTCATCTGGGGATCAGACCCTTTCTCGAGCGGCAATATGGTAGGATGCAACCTGCCCCGCACCATCAGGATCTTTAACGAGCTGAAAGAGAAAGGGGTGCGCTTTATCATCATTGATCCGAGGACGCCTGCCGTTGCCAGACTTGCCGACCTTCACCTCAAGGTCAGGCCCGGGACAGACGGGGCCCTCGCCCTGGGGATGATGAGAGTAATCATTGACGAAAAGCTTTTCGATGCGGAGTTCGTTGCAAACCATACTTCAGGCTTTGGACAGCTGAGGGAGATGCTCAGGGACTATGATCTGGAAAAGGTCGAGAAGATTACCCTGGTTCCTAAGGGTGAGATTCAGAAGGCAGCCCGCATGTTCGCCGCATCCCCGGTAACGGTGTTGAGCACCAGACCAATACGGTCCAGACGATCAGGGCGCTCAATATCCTGCTCTCCCTTACGGGAAACATTGATGTCAAGGGAGGGAACACCTTCCTTGCTCCCACCCTCTTTGCGCCTGAGGGGCTTGAGGGCATCCCTGCACCTGAAGGTGAACCGATCGGGATGAATGAACACCCCATGTTCGTGAGCATGATCAACCAGGCACAGGCGCTGGTGGTGATAGAAAAAATGCTTGAGAAGGAAAGCCCCATCAAGGTGATGATCGTTGCAGGCGGTGCGCCAATCCCCCAGCTTGCGAACACGAACAAGGTAAGGGAGGCGCTTAAGAAGCTCGAGTTTATGGCCGTTGTGGACCAGTTCATGACAGAAACGGCCAAGTATGCGCATCTGGTTCTTCCCGCTGCCTTCTTCCTTGAACGGGAAGAGATCGGGACG
>JAPLJA010000110.1 GCA_026388815.1 Pseudomonadota bacterium | reverse complement strand
CGCACTTTACCTTCCCCTGCTCGTCTTTGATGAGTCTCTGGATCCCGCGAAACCGGGGGTACGGCTGCCAGCGCTCCTCCGGGTACTTCATCGTGACCGGCTTGCTGAAAAAATACCGGAGCGTGATCGATAAACCGTGGATAAAGGGTTGTATCATGACTAACTCCTGAGCATCACAATGAATGATGTAAGAAGAATGTTGAGAATGGATAAGGGGAAGAGCACTTTCCACCCGAACTTCATGAGCTGGTCATAGCGAAAGCGGGGAAAGGTGGCGCGAAGCCAGATGAAGAAGAAGAGGAAGCAGAACACCTTGGCCATGAACCAGATGGGGCCTGGCAGGATGGGACCCTGCCACCCGCCCAGGAAAAGGGTTACTGCCATGCCGCTCATGACGAGCATGTGGGCATACTCAGCAATGAAAAAGAGGGCAAACTTCATGCTCGAGTATTCAACATGAAAGCCTGCAACGAGCTCGCTCTCTGCTTCAGGCAGGTCAAAGGGGGTGCGGTTGCACTCCGCTATGCCGCAGATCAAGAAGATGATGAAACCCAGAGGCTGGAGGATGATATTCCAGATCCCCGCCTGGGCCCTGACGATACCAACCATGGATAAGGTACCAGAGAGCATGAGCACTCCGATAATGGAGAGCCCGATGGGGAGCTCATAGCTGATCATCTGGGCTGAGGCTCTCAATCCTCCCAGGAGCGAATACTTGTTGTTGGATGACCATCCTGCCAGGACAATGCCGAATATACTCAACGAGGAGATGGCAAAGATGTAGAGGATGCCGATGTTCACATCTGCGATGACTAAATCCACTTTCCTGCCCAGGATCTGTATCGAATCCCCGAAGGGGACCACCGCAAAGGAGACAAAGGCACAGACCGTTACGATGAAGGGGGCAAGGATGTATAAAAATTTATGGGCGCTCGCTACGACAAGGTCCTCCTTGAAGAAGAGTTTCAGCCCGTCTGCAATGGGCTGGAGCAATCCATGCCAGCCAACGTAGAGCGGCCCGTATCTGATCTGCATGTGCCCCAGTACCTTACGCTCCAGCCACGTGGTGTAGGCAACAGTTAAGAGCATCACCACGAACACTACCAGTATCTTCCCGGTCAGCAATCCAATCCCTATGATGTCCATTTAGCACCTCTCCACATTAACCCTAACATACTTCATAGCCCAATCTGTCAAAGCATTCACCGGCAGATTATCAAAATGGTACGGGATGAAGATTACCCCTTCGGGCTGCTTCCTGCTCACCTTGACCTTTGCCCTCACCTGGCCGTGCCTGGATTTTACGACTACATCATCATTATCCTTAAGCCCTTTGCCTGCGGCATCTTTACCGTTTATCTCCACGTATCCCTCAGGGCATACCTGGTTTAAGGCAAATGACTGAGAAGAAAGGGTGCCTGAGTGAAATTGTGCGCTGTCAGTTAAGAGGATAAAAGGATAATTGCTGCCGTCAGCTTCAACTTCATTCTCATAGGCAACGGGCGTCAGTCTAACCTTCCCTTTCGGGAACCCCTGTTCATAGAGGCGTTGAGTCCCCTGTTGGCTCTCCAGATTACAGGGCCACTGGGTACCGGTATCACCCGGCTGTGGATAATCAATACACTGGTAGATGGGGACGAGTTCAATGATCTCTTTCCATATATCTCGTAATCCCGGTAAAGAAAAGCCCATCTTTTCGCTCACCCGCTGGATGATCTCCAGATCAGATTTTGCCGTACCCGGCCCAGGCAATGCCTTGGTGATTCGCTGTACCCTTCTCTCACTGTTCGTATAGGTCCCGTCCTTCTCAGCAAAGCTCAGTGCAGGCAAGACCACATGAGCCAGCTTCGCAGTCGGGGTGAGGAAGAGGTCCTGGACAACGAGGAATTCTAATCCCTCCAGGGCCTTCTTCGTCTGACTCTGTCCAGGATAGGCAACAAGGGGATTTTCACCCGCAAGGTAGAGGGCATTGAGCCTCCCTTCCTGGAGCATCTCGAGGGCGCTCAGACCTGCTCCGGGAGAAAGCGTTACCCCCCAGGCTTTTTCAAACTTCCCGCGGATTGCGGGATCGAGGAGGTTCTGATGTCCTGGTAAAAATGCAGGCAGGGCACCCATATCGATTGCACCCTGGGAGTTGCTCTTCTCACCCAGGACAGCAACACCTGTACCTTCTTTCCCCAGATGCCCAGTAATAAGGGCAAGGTTAAGTGCTGCCTGCACAATCTTCTCATCTCCCACAGGTAGGCCAAGACCTGCTGATATTACGATCACTGCCTTCTTTCCTGCAGCAAAGGTTCTCGCTGCCTTGATCAGCAGGTCCTGTTTAATGCCGGTCACCTTCTCCACCCATTCAGGCGTACAGTTTGCAACTGACTTCTCAAGTTCCTCCAGGCCATCTACATGACTGCTCAGGTATTCCCTGTCTGCCAGCCCCTCTTTCAGGATCACGGCGATCATCCCGTTGATCAGGGCAACTTCGGTGCCCGCCTTATGGCTGAGGAAGGCACTGGCGAAGCGCCGGAATTTAATATTCCTCGGGCTGGCGACGATCAGCTTTGCCTCATTTCTTTTCACTGCCATGTTCACCCGCATTCCCACCACCGGATGGGTCTCAGACAGGTTTGAGCGGACGAGGAAAATGGTGTCAGCATTCCTGATATCGGAGAGAGAGTTGGTCGAGGCCAGGTAACCGAGAGACCTGCCCATCACCTCCAGCCCCTTATGGGCATAGCCGCCGGAATGATCAACGTTATTCGTCCCGATCACAGAGCGGATGAACTTCTGGAAGAGGTAGACCTCCTCGTTGGTGAGGCGGGCAGAGCAAATGCCGCCGATGGCATCGCTTCCCTGTTTCTCTTTAATCTCCCTGAACCTTTCTGCAATAGTTTGTATGGCTTCGTCCCAGGATGCCTCCACCAGCTTATCCCCCTTCTTCACCAGGGGTGTACTCAGGCGCTGAGGGCTCTCTACGTACTGGAAACCGAACCTTCCCTTGATACAGAGATCTCCCTTGTTGATACCCTTCTCATCATCACCCCTTACCCGGAGGATCTTCCCGTTCTTGATGCCGAGGGTGAGCGTGCATCCCGTACTGCAGTAGGAGCAGATGGTATCAACATTGGTAAGATTCCAGACTCTCGACTTGAATTTAAACAGCCGGTCATTCAGGGCGCCGACCGGACAGATGTTAATGCACTGGCCGCAGAACTCACAGTCCATGGGGCGGTCAAAGTCGGTGCTCACCTTGGTCCTGAATCCCCGGTTGATAAAGCTGTGCTCGCCCACTCCCACAATCTCATCGCACACCCGCACGCACATGCCGCAGAGCACGCAGCGGTTCACATTCCTCTCAACCAGCGGGGTAACGTAATCAACCTGGTATGCAAATTTCTTGTCCTTAAACCGGTTTCCGTCCACGCTGTACTCGTACACCAGGTTCTGGAGGTCACACTCTCCGGCCTTGTCACAGATGGGACAGTCAAGGGGGTGATGGATGAGGAGGAGTTCGAGGTTCATCTTGCGGGCCTTGATCACCTGCTCGGTATGGGTATCAATCACCATGCCTTCAGTAACCGGCGTTGAGCAGGAAGGAATCAGCCGCCCCTTCATCTGCTCCACCTCTACAATACAGATGCGGCAGGCACCGAAGGGGAGGAGTTTCTTGTGGTAGCACAGGGTGGGGATGCGAATTCCCGCCTTCTCAGCCGCCTCGAGAATGGTGGTGCCTTCTTCTACTTCAATCGCTTTCCCATCGATGGTCAAATGAATCATCTTAGCCACAGGCATCTCCCCTCAATCATTCTATAGCCAAAAAAGGACAACTGGTGATACAGGTCTTGCACTTGATACACTTTTCCTTGTCAATCACCGCCACCTGCTTCTTCTCCCAGGCAATGGCCTCAACCGGGCATTCCTTGGCGCAGCGGCCGCACATCTTGCACAATTCTGCATTCACCTCGAACCTGAGCAGGGCGAGGCATGAATGGGCAGGACAGCGTTTCTCTTTGATATGGGCTTCGTACTCGTCCCTGAAGTACCTGATGGTAGTGAGGACAGGATTCGGGGCGGTATTCCCCAGACCGCAGAGGGCGGAGTTCTTAATCGTATATGCCAGATCCTGTAGGGTTTCGATATCCCCTTCTTTGCCCTTCCCCTCGGTGATATTCGTCAGGATATCCAGCATGATCTTCGTCCCTACCCGGCAGGGTGTGCACTTGCCGCAGGACTCATCCTGGGTGAACTCAAGGAAGAATCTGGCAATCCCCACCATGCAGGTGGTTTCATCCATTACCACCATACCCCCTGAACCCATGATGGCACCGGTCTTGGTGATGGATTCGTAATCTACCGGCGTATCAATCAGGCTGTCCGGTATGCACCCTCCGGAAGGTCCGCCCATCTGGACCGCCTTGAACTTCCTCTTATTGGGTACGCCGCCGCCGATATCATAAATGATGGTCCGGAGGCTGGTCCCCATAGGCACT
>JAPLJA010000281.1 GCA_026388815.1 Pseudomonadota bacterium | reverse complement strand
GGGGTGAAATCCACTATGGCCTCTGTACGATCATCCCCGCTGAAGCCTACGATGTGCCATTCTTCATCTCCCGCTGGGATGAACGGGAAAAAGAGATTATCCTGCTGGTTGACCTCATGCCCACCGTTGACTCCCTCATCGATGAAGGGTACCGGAAGAAATACTTTGATTCAATCCAGCCGCTCTGGGAAAGGTATGCCAGCCTCCCGGGTATTTGTCCTGAGGAGAATGATGTCATCAGGCCCCTCTGTTCAATCATCTATACGGCTGCTCAGATTCCCATTGACAAAGAAGGGATGCGGATGGCAGCACTTGCCCCCCATACAGAATACCTGAAGGCCTACCTTAACTTTCTCAGGGAAACCGTGCCCGTAGAGGATGAAACAAAACGGAAAGAGATAAAGAGGAAGAGAGAAGCGATCAGGGAGACCCTTAACATGGATTATCGGGAACTCCTGAAAGGCCCCATGGGCAAAGCCTTGGGAAGCCCCATCTCAGAACTTATGATCCACATGTTCTTCTAAGAGGAGGGTAGCATGAGTGCAGATGCGATACTGAAACGGGGGATAGAATTTACCAATAATGACGAGACGGCGAAGGATATGATGGCAGACTTCAAAGACCACAAGGTAGGTATGAAATTTGATAAAGAGGAGATTACCCTGGTGGTGAAAGACGGGATCATTTCCCTGGAAAAAGGCATCAGAGCGGACTGCCATGCGTCC
This sequence comes from Pseudomonadota bacterium, assembly GCA_026388815.1. Lineage (GTDB taxonomy): Bacteria > Desulfobacterota > WTBG01 > JAPLJA01 > JAPLJA01 > JAPLJA01. The sequence continues at coordinate 6,652 of JAPLJA010000281.1, read as the reverse complement.
ATGAGGATGAAGACAGTCGATCTGTGCGGGGCGATCGACAACAGCTTCGATCTTATGGAGATGCGGGAAAAAGGAGAGATGATAAAGGGTGATATCACAGATCCCAATCTTCCCGTTCACCTGATGGCGATCTTCCCTTTGTTTGATGCCATGGTGAGGCTGTATCAGGATGATACAGAATTTAAGAAGCTTGTTGATACGGTAAAATCTTCTCTGTAGACAGGATATGTACGTATGGTCAGACATATCGTAGACATGGAAAAGTGCCGGGGATGTGGAAAGTGCGTTGAGGCCTGCGGCTTGGAACTCTGGGTTCTGCAAGAAAAAGAAGACGGGAAAAAGTTTGCCCAGGTAACAGAGGAGGCGGCTGAGGTCTGTCATCTCTGCGGTACCTGCAAGGAAGGTTGCCCTGAACAAGCTATCGTGATCATTGACGAAGGGTAGATAGCTCTTGTTTCCCCTCTGGCAACAGTCATGTGTTTTATTACTGCTTGAAAAAAAGGGTCTTTTTTAAAAAAAGCATAAATGTCATAAGCAGATATGGTGTTACTTGCAAATAATAATTGACAGATGGAGCTATATTCTTATATTATAGGGCAAGAAAACTACCAAAAATTGAGGGGAGTTGTACATGGCTAATGAGACGGCAAAGACGTGGGATGAAATTTTAAAACAATTGAAAAAGGTGGTAAGTGAAGAGAGGATAATCACTGAACCCGCAATCTTAGAGGGATATTCTAAGGATAAGAGCTTTGTTTCTCCTAAAATGCCGGACTGTGTGGTCAAGGTGAAGAATACCGCTGAAGTGCAGGGCGTGTTAAGGATAGCTAACCAGCACCTTATACCGGTAGTGCCGAGGAGTTCTCAGTGTAGCTTCTATGGATGCGGCATACCGGAGGAGGGTGGTATCATCATCGACCTCTCAGGTATGAAAGGAATTTTAAGAGTTGATCAGAGGAACCGGTGGGTGCTTATTCAGCCGGGCGTCACCTTTGGTCAGCTTCAGGAAGAAATGAAAAAGATTGGCTTCCAGGCATTGAATCCCTTTCTGCCCCACAAAGATAAATCAGTGATTTCGAGCGTCCTGGAGAAAGATCCGGTGGCTATTCCCAAAATTCATTTTGATGAGCCCGTGAGAACCATGGAAGTGATATTGCCCACGGGCGACCTTCTCCGTACCGGCGCCATGGGCATGTCCTTGCAGGACCCGGTTAAAACACCTGAGGAGAGCTGGTCTGATCTGACTGCTCCCGGTGGACCAGGTCTGGACTGGTGGAGATTCTTAACCGGCGCCTCCGGTACCTTTGGAATCATCACCCTCATGAACGTGAAGATCGCTCATCTCCCCAAAATGGAGCAGGTCTATTTTCTTCCCTTTCAAAAGCTTTCTGAACTCGTTGATCCGTACTACACCATGCAGAGAAAAGAGATCGGGAATGAGAGCCTTATTTTAAACCAGCACAACCTTGCTTCCATCCTGGGAGATGACCCAGATGACATCAGGCGACTAAAAAAGGTGCTGCCACCTTTCACCGTAATCGTAAACATCACCGGTGGCCAGTATTTCCCTGAAGAGAAGATCGGGTATGAGAAGGAGGCATTGGAAGAAATTGCTTCTCGTTTCCTGATCGAGGCATCCACTTCCTTGAAGGGCGTTGCCGAGGCTGATCTGAAACTGAAGGATATGCTCAGGATGCCCTGGCCCAAAGAGGTCTACTGGAAGGATCAGTATAAAGGGTCATCAGCCGATATCCTGTTCTTGGCCACTCTTGACCGGGCAGATGAGTTGACCTCTCTCCTCTACCGCGTGGCAGGCGAGTACGAATATCCCCATTCCGATATCGGGATCTCCATCCACCCCAAGCAGCGGGCGAGGATCTGTCACGTTGAGTACACCATCCCCTTCAACCCTCAGGATGATGCGGAAAGGGAGCGGGTGAGAGAATTCTACCTAACAGCAAGTGAAGCGCTGATTACCAAAGGTGCATTTTTCCATCGTCCCTATGGACCCTGGGCTGATATGGTCTTCTCCCGAACTGGCAACGTCAGTACGGTTATGAAGAAAATGAAGGAGATACTCGACCCCAACCGTGTGCTCAATCCGGGGAAGTTAATGCTGTAGGGGCGAGCTCCGCCTGCGGCGGATTCGCCCGTACAATGGGCCAAGAGGCAACAGGATCACTCAAGATAGAAAGGGCAAAAGGTATGGCGTTCTCCAAGATAGCGTATAAGGCCTTACAGGATATCGTGGGAAAAGACAATGTGAGTAACGACCCGGTGGTCTGTCAGAGCTATTCCCGAATACAGTGGACACCGGACGGGGTTGTCCAGAGGAATAGAATTGGCGTTGATATGCGGCCTGCCTGTGTGGTCCTTCCTGGCTCTGCTGAAGAGGTTCAGGGGGTAATCAGGGTTGCAAACCGCTATAAATTCCCCTTTATCCCGCGGGGTACCGGCATGATTAACAGCGCCTTCCCGAATCGGGGAGGAAGCATGGTTATCGACCCCAAGAGGATGAACCGTATCATCAAGATCGATGAGAAGAATATGTATGCGGTTGTTGAGCCCTATGTCTGCTTCGCCGAGCTCCAGACAGAGGCAATGAAGAAGGGTCTCTACTGCCCGACACCCCCTGCGGGGAGCCAGATCTCTGTTCTGGCAAACTATAGCTGGCACGGGGCATATTCAAACTCCTGGGTTTCGGGGCTGGGAGCGCACAACCTCCTCGCCTTTGAATGGGTGTTGCCTGACGGAGAACTTGTCTACAGCGGTTCAGCAGCCATTCCCGGCGGAGGGTATGCGTGGAATGACGGACCTGGTCCAGATTTGCGCGGTCTCTTGCGCGGCGCCCAGTTTGGTCATGCCGGCGGCCTGGGTATGACCACCAAGATCTCCTGCAAGCTGTATCCATGGCCCGGGCCTACCGTCTTTCCCACCGAAGGGGTCGGTATTTATAAAAAGTCTAAATTCCCGGAAGATAAGTTCCGCTGGTACATGATTGATTTCCCCCATGAGTATCCGAAAGATGAAGAATGGGCATTGAAGAAGGCAGCAGAACTCTTCTATGAACTGGCCAAGGCAGAGATAGGGGTTGTAGTGCAGCATATGGCCGAACAGTTTCTCATTACCTATTCTTCCCGCACCAAACAGGAGCTCTTTGAAAGGCTGGAGAAGAGAACGTACCCCCATGGGTACTGCCTGGTAGGGCTCGCTGCGACTACTTCCACCCGGCAGCTCGAATACGAGGAAAAGGTTCTGAAAACCATTGTGGGTAACCTGGGTGGCGTATTCCTGACCGAAAAGGACCCAGCCTACGAAGCGTGGGTCACCAATGTGGGCAACGAGTGGATCAGGGTAGGACATGCCCAGAGACTTGCCCGGCCTTCTGACTGCTTCCACCAGGGTACCGTTAACCTGGATTCCATTGACAGTATCGTGAAAGAGATCTTGCGGGCAAACAGGGAGCAGCGGGCAAACCTGGAAAGCGAGACCAAGCTCGGCGCCGGGCTGCTGCAGCCCCTGAGCGTGCACGGAGGCTGGATAAGCCCCCTGGAAGGCGGATACAGCTGCATCATGACTACTGACACCTATCCTGAACAGACACTTGAGGGAGCAAATGAGGCACTGGCAGTACTCTTCCAGGCCTTGAAAGGACAGTTGGGTGTGAGGAGCCCTGGTGCAGTGGCTGCTCTCATCGGTCCGGCCTATGATCTCTTAGGGCCTATGTTTTATAACGTTCATCTGATCATCAAGGAGATCAAGAAGAGTTTTGATCCAAACAATGTATCCAATCCTCCTTATGCTACCAAGCCTGAGGTGGTCTCTCCGGAGGAACTGCAGAAACTGGTACAGGTGCTCTAAGAGAGTATATCTTGTTGTGATGCTATGATGAAGATCCTCTCGCCGATAAGCAGGACGGATGAGGTAGAGGAGGTTGTCCGGGCAGGCGCTGATGAACTGTACTGCGGAATCTTGACCTCCGAGTGGAGAGAGAGGTACTCGGTTGCAGCTTCTCCCAACCGGAGGGAAGAAGATAATCCCGTCATCAATACCAGCCCTCACTTCAGAACATTTTCCGATCTCAGAGAGGCTGTGAAGATTGCGCACTCGTTGAACGTGCCGGTGAACCTCACCTTGAATGAGCACTATTTCACCTTCAAACAGTATTCCCTCCTCTTTGACTATGTTGACAGGTCTCTGGAAGCCGGTGTGGATGCCTTTATCCTTTCCGATGTAGCCTTCCTCCTTTCCTTGAAAGAACGTTACCCGGAGGTGAAGGTGCACATCGGGACCGGCGGAACCACCTTCAATTCTGAAACTGCAAAGTTCTACCAGGATCTGGGGGTGAAGCGGATTATCCTCCCCAGGCACCTCGAGATTGACGAGATACGGGCTCTGGTGGAGAACACGCCTGGCATGGAGTTTGAAACCTTCATTCTCAATTCCCGGTGTGCCAATGTGGATGGATTCTGCACGTTCCAGCATGGGCTTGCTGACTTCATCCCGGAGAAAGATAAGAAAAGGCCCTATGAGAATGCCTGTATGCTCCCCTGTCAGATCTCTCTCAACATTGAGGGTATGGGAGAAGTAGAGTCAGAAGCGGTGATCAGGGAGAAGATTTCCTGGGAGCGGCAGCATATCTGGTCGGGGTTGCACATTGATGATCGCCCGTGCGGCGCCTGTGCGCTGTATGAATTTCATGAGATCGGGATTTACGGAGTGAAGATTGTGGGCAGGGAAAATGCGAAATCCAAGAAAGTGAAGGATACCCAGTTCTTAAAGACATTGATTTATCTGCTTGAAGAGGGTGTAGGCAGAAAGACTTTCAGGGAAAAGGCTCGCCAGCTCTACCGTGAGACCTACAAGTGGCCCTGCATCATTTTCAAGTGTTATTATCCGTCAGTGCTCATGGAAAATAATTGAGAGGGAGAAACAGACGCCATCGCTCCCACAGGATGGCAGCTGCCAAGACAGCCGGTGAAAATGGACTCAGGGTAGCGCTGCTGGAAAGAAAAGATAGCATCACGGAGATCCTTCGTGCCTGCGGCATGATGATTGTTACCTTAAGCAGTGAATACATGGGAGAACGTGTTACTCTCAATGTGAAGGAAGGAAGGCTCTGTTTCCCCAAGCACGGCTTCTCCGTCAAGTATTCCGGTCCTCACAAGGATTTTTTTGCCTGGGAGATTTATTCGCCGAGCGAACATCTGGTTACCCTTGGAGACTATGAAGAGAACATAAAAAAAGGTGAGGAAGGAAGGGCCTCTGCGGTGTACGATAAACAAATACTATTGGAGGGGTTGCTCGCTGAAGCCCGGAGGTGCAGTGTAGATGTCTTCCCTGCAACCAATGTAGTGAATGTTAGGAAGGAAAAATACTGGATAGAGGTGATAACCAGTGAGGGAAAGATATTCAAGGGGAGTTTCATCATCGCTGCAGATGGCAGGAATTCACGGATTGCTCGTGTCCTCGGATTCAATCAGGAGCGACGATTCTATGGCACGATTAATTCTCAAGGGTATGAGATGGAGGGGCTTACCCTTCCACACCCTCATGCCCTGGTGCAGGTACTCATTGAGAGTGGCAGGGAATCCAAGATCGCCTTTATCACACCTCGAGCTCAAGGGGAGAATACCTATATGGTCATCGTGTCGGATCTGAATCCCCAAACGGACAAAGAGGGCTTCTTCGACTATTTTACCACCAAGAGTAGGTTTGCACCTTGGTTTAAGCATGCCAGGAGGATAAAGAGGATCGGTGTGTGTGGTAATATGTGGGTACCGATTGAAGACCCCTTCAAAGAAAATGTCATCTTGGTGGGAGATGCAGGTTGGTGTCAGGAGGCAGAGATGACCGGGGCAGTGATGTGCGGATGGAAGGCTGCTCATACAGTTACTTCTGCCCTGATTGAAGGTAAGGTGAACAGGGAAGGGGTGCAGAGCTACTTAGATTGGTGGAAGAAACACCATATCGACAGATTGGACTACAATGTACTCTTGAGAAATCTGGTGATGCCCATAATCTGTACTAACGAAGAGATTGATTACGTCTTCAGCAGAATAAGAGAACCTCTCCCCACCAATCTTGATCCCTATGAAACCCCTCGATTTGTTGCTGAGGGCTTGCAAAGGGCTATGCCTGTGATCCAGCAAGAACGTCCGCAACTGGTAACCAAACTTATGAGATTCAGTAATTTTCCTTTAGAGATAATTCTCAACCCTACGATCAGGGCTGGATTTCCTGCACGGTTCAGTATGTAATGCCAAAAATATCACATAACTACTTGACAATTTCAGCCAATCCTCGATATAAACAAACGGTTAGCTTTGGGAGAGATGGACTAACCTCTTAGCGAGAGAGTGGAGTGAGGATGTGGTAAACGTAACCATCGATGGAAAGAAGGTCAGAGCTGAAGGTAGAAAGAGTATACTCACCGTGGCGAGAGAACACGGGATAGAAATTCCAACCCTCTGCTACCACGAGGCACTTGAACCCTGGGGTGGCTGCCGGCTCTGCACCGTTGAGATTACTACGAAGGACAAAAGAAAAAGACTCGTTACATCCTGTAACTATCAGGTTGAGGATGGACTTGTCATAAACACGAAAGCCGAATCTGCCGTGGCTGTACGGAAGATGGTAATCAAACTCCTCC
>JAPLJA010000167.1 GCA_026388815.1 Pseudomonadota bacterium | reverse complement strand
TGGAGGGATGGCCGAGAGGCTTAAGGCGGCGGTCTTGAAAACCGCTTTTCCGCAAGGAAACGTGGGTTCGAATCCTACTCCCTCCGCCAAAAATCAATTGTAAAATGTACCTCAAACGTTTACTATATCTGCTCAAGTAGTATTCATCATTCATGCGGAGAGATGGCCGAGCATGGCTGAAGGCACTCGCCTGCTAAGTGAGTGTTCCGAGAAATCGGAACCGTGGGTTCGAATCCCACTCTCTCCGCCAGTAAAATCTTTGCCTAAGTTTGAGGGATTCATTCTCCTGATGTATGAAGGTCCAGGATATCATAAAATTATTAGAAGCGGATGGCTGGCATAAAGTTGATACGAAGGGCAGTCATCGGCAATACAAGCATCCAACAAAAGTTGGTAGAGTGACTATTGCTGGGCATCCAAATGATGACTTAGCGCCTGGTACACTGAACAGCATTTTAAAACAGGCGAAAATGAAGGAGGTGAAATAGATGTATCGTTTTCTTATTGTCATTGAGAAGGCTGAAGGTAACTATTCAGCTTATTCACCTGATTTACCAGGGTGTGTTGCTACTGGTGCTACTCGTGAGGAAACAGAACGGAATATGCATGAGGCTATTGAAATGCATGTGCGTGGATTACAGGAAGACGAATTACCTATCCCCGAATCTCATTCTTTTGCAGAATATGTTACTATTCATTGAAGAATCCACAGATACATTCAGTTAAGCAGGCTTTATGCAAAGCCGAGAAAAAGGAAAACATTTCTTTATGCTTAACAAAATAATGGATGCTGTGGGGCTGTTGAAAAACCCCATGCTGTCATGTTGACCGCCACCGAAGAATTTCTAAGTAACCGGTATTTTTGAGTTCACAAAACACTGAGATCCTTAACTTCGTTCAGGATGACACTTTTTCAACAGCCCCGCTGTCTCTATTAAACCCTGATATGTCTGATCGCGATTCTAAATCAAGTGCATTGCCTGGCGTCGACGAGACACTGGCTATCATCACTGGTCTTCCCGCACAGCTACCGGGGGACCCTCGGCGACAAGCTGTATTTTCTATTCACGGGGACGTCTATCAAGCCTGGTGGTCAATTGATGCATGGCTCCGGCTGGCTGATGCGGACGAAGTCGTCTACCTAGAAGGCGCAGAAGACTTTGATGTTGTCAGAACTGATGCCGCTATTACAGTGCAAGTTAAGCGGAACACAGGGACGATCTCTTTGGGTACCGCCAAGGCGCATGTGGCGCTGGAAAACTTCTGGACCCTGTCTTGCCAAGACGTCCACCGGCAGATCGACTTTCACTATCTGACCACCAGCTCGATTGCCGTGGAGCAGGACGGAAATTTCGGCGGTGCCAAGGGCATCGAGGTCTGGCGAGCGGCCCAGACAAATCCTGATTTAGCGATTGAGGTGGCGAGGTATCTTGTTACGAAGCTGGATGCCAGCAGCCCTCTACGGATGTTTCTAAGTTCTGCAACACCTCAGCTTGTCCAGAAGCGTCTTATACAGCGGTTTCACTGGCTCACTAACCAGCCTGACCTCGATGTAGTCAAGCGGAGCGTCGATGACCGTATTACAGTCCTCCTGAACGAGAAGCGACGCTCTTTGGCCCTAATTCCAAGCGTGCGAAAGTACATAGAGTCTCGGTTCTGGGAGATAGTTCTGGAGCCCTCCTCTGCCCGAAGGTGTTTAACCCGTGGTGAGTTGCTGCGCCAGGTTGAAGCGGCGATCACTACTTACCTACCAGTGGCAGTCGACCAGCTACCCGATTTGCTTGGAAATGCGCGTCCTGGACTGGGTTTGCTTAATCTCTTGCTTGAGAAGTCACCAAGGCCTCCGGAGCCGCTTCTTCGGAGACCTGAGCTCACGCATCGTCTTGAGGAGTTGGTCAAGCATCGCAAGGTCGTCTTGCTTACTGGAACAGTTCACAAGGGTAAGACCACAGTTGCACAGCTTGTTTCTTCGACGCTGTGCCCCACGGCATGGTGGGTCAATCTAACCGGGCGACAGCTTGACCAAGTCGACAACGTGCTCCTCGCGATCGCTGGCCGAATCGAAAGGGGGGACTGCCCAAGCTTGGTCGTTATCGATGACCTAGATATCAGTCCGGCGGCTCACCGTGTCTATCGAGATTCGCTTGCGCTGGTGTTGCACCGGGCCAGTACGACAGGGCGTGGCATCCTTCTTACCGCGCGGGGAGGTTCCAGCGATTTGGCCGTTGTACAGGATTTCAAGAACGTCGAGCTTCTCGATGTGCCCGAGCTGAGTTCCGTCGAGATCGCGACGTTGTGCATCGATCACGGTTGTCCACACGAGATTGCCACATCCTGGGGATCTCTCATTACGGCATGGACGAGAGGCCATCCGAAGCTTGTCCAGGTTCGGTTGGCCGAACTTGCCGCCCGCGATTGGCCAAGTCCTAGTCTAACTGACCTCACCACCCAATCGTCGGCGGTGACCTCTGTTCGTCAGATGGCTCGACAGCTATTAAGCGACTCTGCGCCGGGTCCTATTGTTGAGTTTGTCTATTTAGTTTCCGAATGTTTAGTGCCTGTGCATAGATCAATTGCTATTCGACTGGCTGAGAATCTTGAAGGCTTGACAAACGGCGGGGACGTTCTCGACAAGCTCACTGGAAAATGGCTTGAGCGGCTCGAAGGTGAGTGTTTTCGAACTACCGCGTTACTCAACGGGGTCGCGGCTGATGTCTGGTCCCCCGAGAAACGCAAATGGGCGCACATCCGCCTGCATGACGCCATCCTAGCCAAGCACACACTTGACCCGTCCGAGGCTGCCGCACTCCTTTTCCATGCGTACATAGGAGGTGAACCTCGACGGATCGGCTATACAGCGATCCGACTTCAACAAATTGATGGCGAAGACGCGAAGCGAGAAGTCGAACGACAGCTCCTGTGGTTGCCCTTTGTCGCACTCGAGACCGGACAGTCCATCACGGATGATGCGATGGCCGGGGCAATTCTTAGAGGGCTACAGTTTCGGGTGGCTTCCACGCTGGACTCAGAGTCCTTGCCTCAAATCTGCGCACGATGGGCGGAGGATATTGAGCGGATACCACATTCCGAGGCAAGGACCGCAAACCGTGCCATGATGTGGCTCTCTACGGGATTTGCAGAGAGTCCGAAGGTGCCGCTTAAACCTCGCCTGGGCGCCATCATGGGAATGCCGGCTTTGCCGAGAGAGACACTCAATTCGCATACGGATATCAGTAAACAATTTTTTGAGATTGTCAATGCAATAGACGGATTGCCCAAAAGCGGGACAACAGCCCAAGCGGTATTTCTTTGTGCGACTAGATGCGTTCGCGACTTGGACAACCTCGGTGAGCTGTTGCAGTGGTTAGACAATGTGGCGACAGAAGAGATCAGGCAACAGTTTGACGCTATGCTGGAATGGCCTCTTGTGCAGAGTTTAGGTGCATTCGTGCAAGGTGCGTTTGCCTCTATCCATGAGCAGACTAAGGATTGGGAGCCTTGGCTAGTTCTGTTGGAATGTGTGGACGAGTACGCAAAGCGACGAGGTTCCCCTCGATTTGGCCGGGAAGCAGCAAAGGCTAGAGCAATCATCTTAACAGAGTATCTTTCACGAAGCGAAGATGCACTCAGAGTGCTTGAGCAAGCCGAGGCGACGTTTGGACCATCATCTGTGCTTATGGAACAGCGAGCCAACGTCCTGTTTCAAAAACAAGACGATGAATCCATGCTTGAGATCTGGAGCCAGTTGACAAGTAACCCGGTAAGCAGAACCACTCTTGACCCGTTTGCGTATCGACGAGCGGGGATGAGTGCCGCTCGACTCAAGCAATGGGAAAAAGCAGGACAAATCTTCCGTGACGGTGCTGACTCCATTCAGCCAGGTTCCTTTGAATTGACCAAATTCGGGCTTAGTGTAGATGCCGCGTTAGCAATATCGCGCGGAGGAGACCAGGCTGCCGCTGCAAAACTATTAGCAGATGCTGTCTTGTTATTGCCAGCAGAAGCTGCGACGGAGGGTAATGAGCGATGGGAAGCCGTGCAGCGAGTAGCTGTTTCGGTTTGCACAACCATAGAAAATACCGTATGGAAGCCGACAGAGGCAGAGCCACAGTTTGAGTGTGGTTATGCCAGCTCGCCCGGACTCAAATTCTCCAAGGCCGAACCTGGGCAAGCAGCCCGTAGCGAGATTACCCGAGCCCAGGTACTGCGTCTTGTTTCCACACTCGCGAAAGACCCAGCTGGGGTTGCGCAGGCGTTAGAAGTGTTGGCTGGTTCAAGATACTTCTATGTACGATGGATGGCAATCGAAGCACGACTCGCACTGGCTTATTCGACAGGCGCAGGGGCTGGATTCGTGGAGGCACTATTGGCTTTCGACAGAGCTACAGCTGAGGTTTCGGCAAATATGCAGCAAGGAATGTCTCTGCTGGATCCAGATGATGGTCCCAAATCAAGTCTTCCGGTTACTCCTGAACGATGGTTCGGCCTGCTGTGTGCTGGTGTTGTTTGCACTGGCCCAGATTTGCTTGCTCACTTGAAGATCTGGCTCGATGAGAGCACCCGACTGCTTGGTGAAAAAGCTGTTCTGACGGACCAAATTCGGTTGCTCCTCAAGGGGGCTTCACAGCCTGCTGAGTTACTCCAGATAACCATTAATGACGCGGCGTTTCCCATACCCGTGCGCTATGGAGCAGTAGCGCAATTGTTGAGGAGTGGACTTCCTGCCGGGAACACCTTGAAGATACAAGCTATTTTGACTTCAGGGCTTATGAGAGACGAAATTTTTGCCCGTCAACAACTCTTCAACCGCCACGTTGCTCGATGCTTCGCAGAAGCTTGGCGTACGCATGCGCAGAGCCGTTTCCAGTTTTACTCTCCGAGCACATCAGTGCCCGCGTTGCTCGGCGCGTTGGAAAGTGTTGAGTGTGGCAGCGGCACTCTGAAGAGTGTACTCGTTGCCGCTGCGAATGTGCTGAGACAGCCTCTTGGGTCATTCATGGGACGAGTGCTGTAGGTTGGCTGATCACAAACTGATTAGCTAATTCCGGGGACACCATACTAAATTATTAGCGCTGTTTGTGAATTCAAGTCGCAAGTGCACCATTTGACACAGCTGAGCAAACGAAGTCAGCAGACTTGGGGGGGAACAGGCTGGTAAAGGGGTCGTTTCTTTATCCTTGACAGATTTTTGGGAGTAATAATTTATATAGAATGAGACAAATGATTTGTGATATTTGTGGAAAATCAGGCGCGCGTATCCGCAGAATTTCTAGGACTTACGGTAAGGGTAAAGATATCTTCGTTATAGAAAATGTCCCTGTCATAACTTGCCCGCACTGCGGAGAAAGTTATCTTGAGGCGAAAACCCTGCATGAAATTGAGCGCATAAAACTGCACAAAAAGAGTCTTGCGATTAAGCGACCGGTTCCGGTAGCTGTTTTTGCTTAGAGAGAAAAGGCAGACCATAAAAAGGGCGTAATCCGTCACTGGCGGACGCCCCTATTTCCCGTACCTCTCTACAATCCTCTCAATAATTTTACTCGTAGAAGAAAAATTACCTTGCACGTAAGGCAGGGAGATTACTTTTCCGCCTGATGCCTCAACTACATCCCTTCCGATGATGGTATCCACGGTCCAGTCCCCGCCTTTGACGAGCACATCCGGCTTGAGGTACGAGATGATGTTGTGCGGATCCACTTCATCAAAGATCACCACATAGTCAACGCAGCTCAGTGCTGAAAGCACCTCGGCCCTCTCTTGTTCTGGGATGAGGGGGCGCTTATCACCTTTCAGCTTCTTCACTGAGCTGTCGCTGTTCACTGCCACCACCAGAAAATCCCCGTGACGCTTTGCCTCTTTCAGATACCGTACATGCCCTACATGGATGAGGTCGTAGCATCCGTTCGTGAATACGATTTTCTTCCCCAATTTCTGATGGGCAGCGAGGATCTTTTTTAATTCTTCTTTTTCCCTGATCTTCTCTTTCATATCAGTCCTCAGCCGTAATCCTCAGAACTTCCTGATAGGTGGTAGCCCCTTTGAGCATCTTCTTAATCGCATTTTCTCTCAGGGTAGTCATCCCGTCTTCGCAGGCTTTTTTCTTGATGGCATCTGAATCAACTTTTTGAGAGATCTGTTTTTTGATCGGTGGTGTTATGGTTAATGCCTCAAAGACACCGCTCCTTCCCCAGTATCCCGTATTCCTGCAATTGATGCAACCCTTTCCTCTCTTTAACTCGACCTTTTCCCGGTCCAGAAAGGTAAATCCTAATGACTGGAGATCTTCACTGTTGAGTGAGAAACTTTCCTCACAGTGGGGACAGATTTTTCGCACCAGCCTCTGGGCCAAGACGCCGATCAGGGTCGAGCTGATGAGGAACGGTTCAACCCCAAGGTCGATCAGGCGGGTAAGGGAGGAAGCAGAATCATTGGTGTGAAGGGTGCTCAGGACGAGGTGGCCGGTTAAAGCAGCCTGAATGGCATTGTCGGCAGTTTCCTGATCTCTGATTTCACCCACCATGATGATATCCGGGTCCTGTCGCAGGATGCTCCTCAGGCTGTTGGCAAACGTGATGTCCACCTGAGGCTGGACAGCAATCTGGTTGAACTCACTACAGACCATCTCGATCGGGTCTTCAATGGTGACGATATTTTTCTCCGGTGTTGAAAGGTAACGGAGTGCAGAATAAAGGGTGGTGGTCTTTCCACTCCCGGTGGGACCGGTAACGAGGATGATGCCATGAGGTTTTTCCAGAAAAGAGCGGAATTGAATAAGGTCAAAAGGGAAGAACCCCAGTTCTCCTAAATCCTGGAAGAGAACGTCGGGATTGAGGAGGCGCAGCACGGCCTTTTCTCCAAAAGCAACCGGCACCGTGGAGATACGGAGTTCCACCTCTTTCCCGCTATATTCGATCTTCATCCTGCCATCCTGAGGCCTTCTCTTCTCGGCGATATTCAGGCGTGAGAGAGTCTTGATGCGGGAGATGACTGCAGGATGGACCGCCTTGGGCAAGGTATAGATGGGGTGGAGTACGCCGTCTATCCTCAGTCTCACCTGACTGTCTTCCCGTTTGGGTTCGATGTGGATGTCGCTTGCCCTCTGCTCGAAAGCATAGTGGAGGAGATAATCCACGGCATTCTTGATGTGTTTGTCGGTGGAAGGGATTTCTTCCAGGGATTTCAGACGGGTGTACTGCTCAAGGTTGCCGAGGTCTACGAGAGGAGCTATTAAATCCTTTTCCGCAGCAACAATGGATGATTTAAATCCATAAAACTCATGAATGGTTTTTAGGATATCAGACCTGGTGCTCACCACAATGGATAGATTGAGACCGTTCATCCTCATGATGTCCTCGATGACTTCATGATTCTGGGGGTCAAACATGGCTACGGTAAGATTATCTTCCTCCAGGGCAAGAGGTACAACGAGGTGTTTGAGGGCAAAGGCCTTGGGAATGGTCTTCGTTACCACATCCAGGTCGAGTTCCAGAGGATCGATCTTCTTGAAGGGAACCCCTAACTCCTCTGCTACCGCCTGCATGATAACTTCCTCGGTGAGGTAGTCTTTCCCTGACCCAATCTGAAACTTGAAAGAGGCGATAACTTCGACCGGTGAAATTCCCTCTTGAGACTTTGAAAGTATTTCCCGGCTGCCCTTTATTTCCCTCAGCTTGGAGAGTTTCTTCCTCTGTTCCTCAGCCCTTGAGAGGATTCGACCGTGCTGTTCAGGTGAGATTAATTTTTTCTTCAGCAGGATTTCGCCAAGGCTGTCAAGGTTTTTATAGTCAATCATTCTTTCTCTTTGATGAAGATCTCCTTTGCTATGGGGGAAAATCAACGCTCATTATTTTTCTCTCCAGGAGATCGTTCCGCCTTTGACTTTCAGGGCAGGATTGATATCCACCTCCAGGATGGTACCGGTGCTCTGCTGCACATACCCTGTTCCCCCTTCTTCCTGCCCTACATGGATTCCGATACTGGAGGGGAGTCCATAACCCAGGTCCTTGGACTTTAACACCGTGCTCCCTTCAGTCCCGATAACTGATTTTTTATAGGCGGTTCCTGTTGTATAGTAGAGGGCATAGAGTTTACCATTGCCGCCGAAACTGCACATATCAGTATTGGGGATAAAGGTGCTGAACAGGACGATGCCCCCGATGATTGCAGGTTTGGAGAGGGCCCTCTCCTTGGAGGTAGTGAGGTCCATAAACCAGCCCTCTTTACTCCTCGTCAAGGTGGTAAGGCTATCCCAGTTCGTTACTCCGGTAACTCCGGACACGGTGCCGCCGCCTACGTTGACCGTTGCCATAGTTGCATCAAAGAGATTAGTATTTAAGACGGTGGTGGTGCAGGTTCCATTAAAGCAGGGGTCGATGATCCCGTAGAGTTTCTGGAGAGTAGTGTCGTTTTTATCAGCTTCACAATAATATTTCCCTGTTCCAAAGTAAACCCAGAGCTTACCCCGGTCATCGAGTGATGCAGTAGGAGGGGCGGTTATGGGCTGATCGCATGCAAAGAGCGTAGAAAAGGTCCAGGTAGTGGGATCTTCACTGTAGCACCAACCACTGGGGTCAGTGCAAGCAGGAGGAGGAGCCTGGACTTTTGTTGTCAGCCGGTACATCCTTCCCTTCCAGGTATTGGTTGCGAGATCTTTGTAGGTTTCACCCACATAGGTTATATCCACGTTGTAGTTGATATTTACATCTATGCTGATGGGGCTGCCCATGAAGGCATTGGTTCCGCCCGTAAAGGTTTTGAGGAGCTGACCGGTTGCCAGGTTTAATACGTAGAGGCTCGAGGTCTGGGTGCTCTCTGTGGTGATAAAATTGTTGGGTCCGGAGCCAAAGAGGAGAAACCAGCTGTTTCCCACCTTGGCCACGGTGGGGTAGGCGATGGTAGCACCCAGGTTGGCATCGGTAAATTCCCAGAGCAGGGTAGGGGAGGTCGGGTCAGTAACGTCAAGGGCAAAATATGCAGATCTGAACGTCCTGGTTTCAGTTCCCGTGCCGAAATTGTCTGTTACTGCAATGGGTCCGCCGCCAAGCCGCATGCCTCCGATGAGTACAGTTCCCCATCCATTGGGGTGCACAGCATCAGAGGTAAAGATCTTTGCCTCAATGAGCATCGGTTTCAAGTCAACGTAGTAGACATGTGCGTAATCAGTCTGGGTGAGCCATTTAAGGTGAGGGAGCAGATTATAGGGGATATAGGCCCAGAGTTCACTTCCCAGGTTTGTACCGGTAAACCACCCGTGTTCGATATCAACGGTTGTTGCGTCATCACCTGAATGAAACGTGCCTCCTTTGAAGGCATGGAGCATTCCGTCGTTTGCCCCGACAAATACAATCACGTCCCTGTTTTTGTACAGGTTGTAGAAATTGTTAAATGTTTGATCTCCATAGATGAGGGAATAGTCATTCATGGGCTTGCTCATCACCGCAGGGGTCGAATAAATGATGTCTCCCAGTTTCCATACCTTGCTCAGTCCGTTAATGGTAACGCTCCTATCCCGGTAGCCTGTTACAGAGCTTCCCCGGATAAAGTTTATGACATTGGTAGCCTCTGTGGTACTTGATGCCCGTAAAAATGGCCTCAAAGCTGCAGCATAGGTGGTGGTGAAAGGGATGTACTCCAGGCTGTCAACGGTATTGTTTTTGTTGACATCGCGAAAGGTGTAGATGGTCCGGTCTGACGAGTCTCTCTGGGCAAGGAGGTTGCCTGCCCCCCAGAGGGGGAGCAGATCATCCAGGGGGACGGTGGAATCCGGATCTATGTTGTCCGCATTTCCATCTCCATCGTTATCACTGTAGAGGCCGATCGTAGTCTCGCCTGAGGTTTCATCAAAGGCGTATTTTATGATCCGGTCGTTCGTGTAGATAAGCCTCTTGTCCCCGTCGGTATCTTCCCGCATATTTCCGAGGGGATCGACCCAGAGGGACTGGAGATAACCCAGCCACTTAATTTCACGTGAATGATCAAATATTGATGGTCGGAAGAATGCCTGGTAGAGAGACCCTTCCCCTTCGGCCGAAGTGGCCAGAACGGATACCGAAGTACCTGAAGTAACCCGGCTCAGGATCTGGGTAAAGACTTCCAGAAAGGCGGTTTCTATATCGCTCCCGCCTTCAGCATAGTAAAAGTTATCGGGCACCCCGTTGGCATCCTCATCCCATTCCTCCTGGAGGTTTGGGCCCGGGGTCCCATCTTTCTCTTTATACCCACCGTACTTGCAGGCAAGCCAGAGCTGGTTCATGGGAGGAGGTGGAATCTGGTAACCACCTGGGCTTGCCCGGAAGGCAATAGCGAAGGTTTCAATAGATTGTGTGCCGGTTGCAAAAACACCGTCAGTTCTCAGGTCATTCGTATGGGCATAGTAGGCCAGTCCGGCAATGGAGAATGTTCCGGAATGCTGGGGTTCGTTTGGACATATGCCCTTCACCATTCCCAGATCAGGGACAGTCTTTGAATTGCAGAGGCTGTCGCAAGTACCGCCGCTCACACAGCCAACGCTCCTCGATGTTCCATTGATCCCTTCCATTTGCCCAACAAAGCTCGTCAGGGTATGGACATTAATGGAGGAATCAGGATTGCTTGGCGTGCCCCATACGCTACCGGGAAGCTTATCTCCGTCCCTGCTGGGGTATTCGTCATTGACCACGATGATGAAGTTCTTCTGGCAGTAATACTGCATGGGGTCCTCCCACATGCGCTGGGGGTTCTGGTTGCAGAAGGCAGGGAACCCCCCGTCCGGGCTGCTTACCGTGTAGTCGCTCGTGGGGGTTAGTTTTTTAAAATAGCGGATAGCCTCGTAGTACATCTCAGCGGCAGGGTCCCAGCCTTTTGCACTGAACCCGTTAATGAACCTGATTATCCCGTCAATACCGTTGTTTTCCGTGCCGTTAGGGTTTATCTCATCCCGGATATCGGTGCAGTTTCTCCGGAGCACGCCCCCCTGTTCCGTGTTCCCATAGCTGTACGTCATCAATCCAAAACGTATCCTGTCTGCATACCGCTCAAGGAGCCCGACCGGTTTATATACTGATGCGGTAGAATAGTAGAGTGCATTGGATTCTACCCCGATCGCAGCATTGCACACCTCTACCCTCACATCATAGGTTGCGGTAGGTGAGGAGCCGGTCCAGGTTGGATTGTCTCCTGCCTTGCGTTTCAGTTGAGTCCCTGTGTTGTAGAAGGTCTGGGTACCGGAAAGCGGAGTGAGCTGATTGATGTCGGCGCCTGAATAGATCACTCTCCAGTAATGGTCACTGTCGGGGATGTTACCACGTATTAAAATAGTCTGGGCAGTGGCGTCGATATCGCGCTTGCCCCCCGTGAGTGCCTTGCGGGTAAAGTCACCGTGGCACATAGTGAGCCAGTTGAGGAAATTTCCGCTCCAGTACCCGCTCTGATAGTGGTTGGTGCTGTATCCCGCCGGATGAAAGTAGTTACTGGAGTAGCTGTAGTATTTCAGGGGATCGAAGTAGCCGTAATAATTGATATCGTTGTTATATGCAGCGGTGTAGCCTCTATAGAAGTTGGTATGGTCATTGGAGTAGAGGATGAGCACGTTCGGTGTTACGGTGGCTGAGATAAACGGGGGAGTACCGCTATAGTCCCACATGGTCTGAGCCCCAGCATCCTGGCCGGTTACCAAGAATGATATGGTAATCAAGAAGGAGAATAGAAAATATATTTTCTTCATGGCCATCACCTCAACTGGTGTAACTGAGTATATGGATCTCAGTTACCACGTTGTCCTGAAGGATTATACGGATACGGTCCACCAGCTTCAGTCTCTCGAGACTCGGGGTGGTGTAGTTACCCTTCATGTCCTTTATTTTCAGCTCTTTGCTGACCATATATTTTTTTCTGTCAACAACGATATAATCTTTTCCGAGCTTGGTAATAGATCCTTCCACCTTCTTTTCTGAAAGGACAGGCTTTCCCGTTTGAGCTTCCGTAGAGCGGGGCGAGATGAATGAACCGAGCACAAAGATTGCAAGGATAATGCCTGCAACGCCGTAAAGTGTGTGAATTTTTATTTCTTTTAATGCTGAGAAAGGATGCATAGCGTACCTCCTTTTTTACTCTCCCGCGATGTTTACCACTTTACGGTAGTAGGTCTCAACGGCAGACTTGTTTAAATAAACTTCTGTGCCATCATCTTTACGAGTTATTTTACCACCATAAGAATCAACCCGATAGAAAATGGCGATTCCTCCGCCGCCTCCGATTCCCTCATATCCCGCGGCAAATTCTACGGCACCGCCAGCGAGGGCATAGGCACCAATCCGGTCAATATCTACAGTTATATCCTTATTATTAATTTGCATTCGGAGATCAGGATTATTGTCAGGTTCAGGCGAATCAGTTTCTGTTGCTCCTAGGAGCTCGGACATTAAGTCTGCATTTGGGGCAATTCCTCCGATGACAGGTAATACCCTGGTCTCGATTGCTTCTTCTATGATGATTGGTGCAAGGGTGGTGCCACCATCTGCCATGTAAAATGACTCTTTGGCCAGGCGCTCGTTGCGGGCTATGTCCAGTTCCATCATTGAAGTGAAAATAGCCGCCGCCCCGATGAGAGCCAATGCAAGCATGATCAAAAGGGCGATAGCCAACACAGCACCACGCTCATCCCTTAAGCATTGCTTAAGCTTCCTTGTGGAGAGAATCCAGAATACAGAATCCAGGAGACAGTCCGCCCAAGGCGGATTATTCTGACTCCTGACTCCTGACTCCTGAATTCTATTTATCATTTGAGCTTTGAACTTTGACATTTTCCTCATTACTCTTCCTCAATCTGATAGAGCAAATTCCTCACATTTACATTGGAGATGAGCGTTCTCCTTCGATAGTGATCGCCGTGGGTAGCGTCGCGATAGGTAGGATCAATTTCACGGGACCTTGCAAGAACGGAGATATTTGCTATCTTATTGGCATACGTTATCTGGAGGTCTTCGATATTCTCTGCCAGGGGCTGGCCGCCAGCACCGGTGTTTTCGTCCCGCCTCAGGGTATCTTCTTCCACATAATAGGTAACAGCTCTAACAGGACTGACCTCATCACCTATATTATAACTGTGGACTGTGCCTTGATTTCCGCTGGTATTGGGGTCAGTATCAATAGTTAATGTAGTACCTGATTTATTAGTCACTTTGGCATTCTCAAATCCACCAATGAAGATACTGTCCTTATTATTGGTGTTATCGAATACCCCTGCGTCTGTTACTTTCAGAGTAGTTGCACCTGATACTACAGGATTAGACAAAGTTGGTGGAGCAGTATCAAAACAGCCAATAACCGTAACACGGTCAGGGCCCCCGGCCCCGTCGGTTACCGTTACCGGGTCAGTAACTGGCTCATCAGCCCCGTCCCCATTGGTATCCGCATTCAATGCCCAATCAGGCTGTCCATACCCTGCCATCCTTACCTCTCTCGCAATCAGATCCAGACCCACTCTGGCATTCTGCTGTGTCTCGGCAACCTGGTCCTGCACGGTGTAGGATTTCTGCTGGGTAACAAAAGCAGTGTAAACCGCGGCAACAACGATGCCGCTAATTGCCATTGC
>JAPLJA010000200.1 GCA_026388815.1 Pseudomonadota bacterium | reverse complement strand
TCCCGATGATCTTAGGCCCAAAACCCATGGAAAACTTGATGACCCCTACGCCCATGAGCTTTGCCACAATGAAGTGGCCGAACTCATGGACAAAAATAAGGATTCCCAAGAGTATTATGGCAGGCAGGGCATATTGAAGAATAACATTCGGCATTCAGTTTTCCCCGGAGATTGCTTCGCTCCGCTCGCAATGACAGAAAAAATAGAACATTCATCCTTTGTCATTGCGAGGAGTTCGCCGTGGTGAACGACGAAGCAATCTCTTGTTTAGACATTATATTGATACGTGTATTAAAACAAAATTTCAGTTGTTATGCAAGAAAAACCAGTCAGTTTAGAGGTTTTTAATCAGACCTTCTGCCTTCTCTCTCCCCCATCGGTCAATTTCAAGAATAACGTCCAAAGTCTGAGGTTCCTTCCGGTTATAACTGCTCATTACCCTCTCAATAATTTCCGCGATCTGGGTAAAGCTCAGGCGCCTTTCCAGAAAGGCTTCCACAGCAACTTCATTGGCTGCACTTAAAACAATGGGTAATCCTCCTCCTTCTTGGATAGCGCGGTAGGCAAGATCGAGAGCGGGGAACCTTTGCCGGTCTGGAGCAAGGAAAGTCAACTTTTCTATCTCGAGCAGATTGAGGCGGGGAGCAGACACGGGTAATCTTTCAGGATAGGAAAGGGCGTAGGCAATGGGAACTTTCATGTCCGGATAGGACAACTGCGCTATGAGTGAACCATCGATATATTCGACGAAGGCATGGATACTGCTCTGGGGATGAATGTAAACCTCAATCTGTTTTACGGGCACACCGAAGAGGTAATGGGCCTCGATCACCTCCAGCCCTTTGTTCATAAGGGTGGCAGAATCAATGCTCACCTTTTTCCCCATCTGCCAGTTGGGATGAGCGAGAGCCATCTCAGGAGTAACTGCTGTCATCTTTTTCTGAGAGTAGGTAAGAAAAGGGCCGCCAGAAGCAGTAAGGATAATCCGCCTGAGATCATCCTTTCTGTGCCCGACCAAACACTGGAAAATGGCACTGTGTTCACTGTCTATGGGAAGCACCTTGATTCCGCCTTTTTCTGCCTCGGCCATAATCATTTCGCCAGCCATTACCAGACATTCCTTATTAGCCAGCGCAATATTCTTGCCTGCCCGGATAGCAGCGAGCGTCGGGAGGAGGCCTACCCCCCCGACCAGTGCCGAAACCACCATTTCTCCCTGCGGTAAGGTAGCAACCTTCTCAAGCCCCTCAGTTCCTGAAACCACTTCTACCTTGATGCTGCGAGGGAGCATCTGTCGAAATTTCGCTGCCAACCCTTCTTTCACGGAGACAACATCGGGCTTGAACTTCCTCACCTGTTCCCGAAGAAGAGAAAGGTTGGAACCGGCTGCGAGTCCCGTAACCTTGTACCTTTCTTGAACCTGCTTCACGACCTCAAGGGTACTTCTTCCGATTGATCCGGTTGAGCCCAGGATAATGATATTCTTCATGGGATGATCAATTCTGGCACGAAGAACCAGAGATAAAAATAAACAAAGGGTACGGCAAAGAGCAGGCTGTCGATACGGTCAAGCATCCCGCCATGCCCCGGGAACACCGTACCGGAATCCTTCACACCCGCTCTCCTCTTTATCATGGATTCACCCAGGTCACCCAGCTGGGCTATAACGCTTATCCCCAGCCCGAGCAGGAGCGCGTCAATCAAGGACAGCCCTGTCACCAGATATGCCGTAAGAATCAGCGAGGTCAGGGCACTGAAAATCAAGGCACCGATCGAACCCTCCACTGTCTTCTTTGGACTCACTGCAGGGTGCAGTTTGTGTCTGCCCAATGTGCTTCCTATCAAATAAGCTCCGGTATCGCCGATCCAGACCACAGCGAGGATAAAGAACAGGATCCATTCCCCCTTTTTCAGGGAATAAATCACGACGGCGAGCAACGAAGGAGCGGTTATGTAAAGAAGACCGAACAGGACAAGAAAAAATGGATGGGACGGGTAGCGAAATTTTACAAAATCAAAAAGGTAAAGCATGAAAAGAAAGAAAGCGCCTGTCATCAGGAAGAGGGCAACATATACCAGGCCTGATCTTACATGAAGACCATCGCTATTCTGATACCCCCAGGCAAGCAGAACGAAGCTCAAGAGCAGGGCCAAAAAAAATACTGGTAACTTTTTTTCGTGGAGGGTGAGATGAAAAAACTCTTTCAGACCGAGAACGTTTACCGCACCGATGAGAAGAAAGAAGGGAATTTTTTTACCCCAGAGAATAATGGGAAGTATGATGAGTAAGGCAACTGCTGCGGTCTTAATCCGAGCAGACAAATCGGATGAGACTGGATATCCGGACAAATATTTTCACCTTGCAATCGGATCAGGCATTTTTAATCTGTTCATGGGTAAGGCCGAATCTTCTCTCCCGTTTTTGAAAATCAAGGAGTGCCAGAATGAGATTATCTTTCCTGAAATCTGGCCAGAGTACATCCGTCACATACAGCTCGGTATAGGCTATCTGCCAGAGAAGAAAATTGCTGATACGATATTCACCACTCGTGCGGATGAGCAAATCAGGGTCAGGTAACCCAGCAGTAAAAAGATACTGCTCAAAGGTATCTTCACTGATCTGGTCAGAAGTAATCTTACCATCCTGCAGATCTCTGTTGATCTTTCGCACCGCCTGTACAATTTCATTTCTCCCGCTGTAACTCAGGGCAATATTGAGGATCATTCCTTTATTCGCTGCAGTCTTTTGAACTGCCTCGCTCACCATCTTCCAGACATCCTCAGGCAGAATATGAGTATCACCAATCACATGGAGACGTATGTTGTTCTTTATCAGTTCAGAGAGCTCTGACTTCAAATACCTCTTGAGCAATTCCATCAAGGCCTTTATCTCTATGGCAGGGCGGCTCCAGTTCTCAAGAGAAAAAGCGTATAAGGTCAACACTTGGATTCCCAGTTCCCGGCAACACTTCACCACTGCACGTGCGGACTCGATACCTTCCTGATGCCCTCTTATCCGATCAAAAGACCGTTTCTTCGCCCATCTTCCATTCCCATCCATGATAATGGCAATGTGCTTCGGCAG
>JAPLJA010000166.1 GCA_026388815.1 Pseudomonadota bacterium | reverse complement strand
GCGTACTAATTTCCAGAAGGCTTCATCTTTTAACCCCTGAGATGTACTGGACTTAAGCGTTTCGAGTGTATTGCGAGCTTCAGCATCTCCGGAGAGGAGTAAGGCTGAAACCCCTCCTAACGCCGCTGCACCGCAGAGCTTCATAAAGTCTCTCCGTTCGGTATCAAAACAGGATATCGTTTTAGTCTCCTTGCCCATCGTTCTACCCTCCTTTTTTTATCGTGCTGCCCCAGAGACCACCCTGGGAGTAGCAACTCTCTCGACCTCACGAAAAACCTTTATCAGGTTTTCACCCCATATCTTACATACCTGAAGAAAACATGTGAGAAAACGTTATCCAGTCATGATGCCATCTCTTATTCCGAGGTCAACTAATGGTTCTTTTACCCCTTCTCCTTCCAGGATCATTCTCGCACACTGCAAACCAGACAACGTCACCGACGACACCCCGACTGCTGGCTGTGTCCAGTGTCCGCTCAGGAATAGATTTCTGATTGGCGTCGTGTGCGCTAACCGCTTCGGCCCGATCTGCTGGGGAGTGCAGGCCCACCCCATGCTTGCATCAGTGCCGCAGAGGTCGTATCTGTCAATCGTTACGGGTGACCAGAACTCCTGGTAGACAATATGTTTGGAGAGATTGGGGATCACTTTTCCCGTCCGCTTGATCATTCCCTCAACTACTTTCTGCTGCCACTCCTGATTCTCCCACCCTGTGGAGGGGACGGGTATGGCATGGATGACCAGGGCTGTCTTGCCTTCAGGTGCTGAGGTGGGGTCGCTTAAGGGGGCAAGCTGAAGCCGGTAAAAGGGCTCAGGTCCCTTTTCATCGAGCAGCTTCGGTCCCATATCCCTGAAGTGTTCATCCGTATCATAGGTTGAGCTATGGATGTGGAGGGCAGGGACAAGCCCCATCTTCTTCAGATCCATATCCAGTCCTAAAAAGAGTGCGGCAAAGGGGGGAGTTGGCTCCAGTCTGCGCAAGCTTGCCAGGAATCTTTTTTCCACATTCTCTTCGCCCACAAGCTTGTGAAACGTTTGCCTGGCTGCAGCGTTGGAAATGATGTACTTCGCCTTGATTTCTCTGACGACCCCAGAATCTTTTATCTCCCCACCCCGGGAGGAAAAATGAGAACTGATAATTTTTACCCCGAATGCTTTCTTATCTTCAATAAGTATTTTTTCCACCAGTTGCCCAACCGCAACCTCTCCACCCCTGTCCTGGATGTTCTTGGCAAACGCCTCGGATACTGACTGTGCTCCCCCCTTAACATGGGGATTGGAAAGCCCTCCTTCGATGAGCAAACCTGCGATGGCTAACACTGACATTCTGGAAGGAGGCAGGTTCGCACAGGTCGAGTTAATGGAGAGAACTGCCTTGAGCCTCGGATCAGTGACATAATCACTCACGAACGGCATGATACCCTTCCCCATGTGTCGCACCAGAGATGGACACTTGAAGAGGATGCGCGCCACATCCATAGGTTTTGTGCCCAGGAACATGGCATAGTCCATCTGCTCATAGATTTTCACCAGGGTATTGAAAAAGGCACTGATACCATCCTTTTCGTGGGGAAAAAGCCTGATGAGTTGCTCGATAAACCTCCGGCGTGCTTCCTCACCTCCGGTGTATATATAGTAATCAAAGTCCGGCATGTGGACGTGGTACCCCTGCTCCAGAGGAATGAACTGAATATTGTCTGCAATTCCCAACCGCTCGATCAGCCTCCTGAAAAAACCTTCTCTCTTTGTGGTCCCTGAAATAATGGAGGCGGCAGGAGTAAAGTTGAACCCGTTCCGCTGATAACTCGAGCAGAGTCCACCCACCTGCAGGTTCTGTTCCACCACGAGGACTTTCATCCCCTTGTAAGCGAGCCAGGCGCCGCAGGACAGTCCCCCCATCCCGGCCCCAATGATAATGACATCGTACGTATCTTTCATTTGTCGCCTCGCCTATTTCCCATAGAGCTCATCAGCCATATCTTTCAGTCCAAGCTCCTCAAGTTTTGTCCGAGTCGGCCACCCCGTTTTTTTGTCGAACCCTGACTCCGCATAGTACTCATCAAGCATGGCATCAAGATTCTTTACGTAACGCCCGTCAGCAGGGCCTCCCTTAACCGGCTCATTGAGAAACCTCTTGGGCAGGGTGTCATCCTTCCGGGTAAATCCTTCCCTGGCATTAAATGCCCGCTGGACAGAGACTGTTCTCTCGCCTACTCTGAGATATTCTTTGAGATCCATCTCCCTTCCCGAGATTGCATTGTATGCCTCAATGGTCTGGTGCACAGTGGGAATTTCAAACAAGCCGGGATACAGGCATACGCCGACACAGTTCGCTGCTATGGTGAACTCTTTATAGGGCTTGTACCACTTAGCAATGCCCTTTTCTTCATTCGGGTCCGGCTTTTCCTTGAGGCCTGTTACATCGGAGAAGATTACTCCCATGTCCATGGGGAAACCCCATGGCCTCACAACTGAAGCTCCCCTTTCGGCAACAGCAGCTGTCAGAGCCGATGCCTTGTTCTGCCTCCACTCATCACCGTCCAGTTCCACGCCCTTCACATGCATGGAGTACTCTTCAGTACCATGCCCTACTTTTTCTGCTGCCCGCTTGACCCCCTCAGCAAGGATATCTCCAAACCCTTCCCTCGTAAGCATCATCTCCATCATCTGAACACATCCTGTTGCATCTCCCCAGGTGAGTTCCAACCCGCCTGTTTCTTCAGTGGAAAGCAGGCCGCGCTCCTGGCACTCCATCATCCAGGCAGCCAGCTCTGCCGATGAATTGACACAGATACCGTTGTGATCACAGATCTCGGTAATCTTCCCGATAGCCTCTATGTCCGTGATCCCGCATTTCCACCCCCAGTTCCAGAAGGCCTCAGCCATCGGACCGCCTGTCTCAACTCCCTTATAAGGACCTTTTTTTATCCTGCTGATTACCCCGTACCCGATGACACAACCATAGCACCGCTTGTGCTCTTCAAAGAGGGCCTCTGCGATGGGTTCTATGTAGAGCTTCGGACCGTCCTTCCAGCCCCCCTCCTGGAAGTGCTTGTGTCCGAAATCCTGCACCTCTGCTACGAATTTATTGAAAAAGGCTGAGCTGAAATTCTTCAATCCCTGGATCAGTTCGCTTTTATTCATAGCCTCAACCACCGCAAAGCTCAGATCCCTCAGCCTTTCGAGGTCATGGACCGGAACCATGCCGGTCCCGCGGATAGCGATAGTCTTGAAATTTTTTGAACCCAGTATGGCGCCGCTCCCGCCTTTACCGGCAAACCTGATATCATTCCCGATATTCGCCATGCGGATAAGCCGTTCACCGGCAGGTCCTATCCCTATCACCTGGATCTTCGGGTCGTCCTTCTCTTTCCATATGATCTCCTGAGTTTCGGGAATCGTCTTGCCCCAGAGTTTTTGAGCATCCCTTAGCTCAACCGTCTCATCATCAATCCAGAGGTAAACAGGCCTTTTCGCCTTCCCGGTAACCGCAACCAGGTCATATCCGGCAAACTTTAATTCTGCACCCCATCTCCCCCCGATGTTCGACATGGAGATGCCCTCTGACTCAGGTGATTTGAAGACGATACAACCCCGGGCACCGGCAGGGAATATCGTCCCGTTGAAGGGAGCTGATGCAAATATCACTGCATTTCCCGGGTGGTACGGTTCTGCTTTCGGCTTTACCATCTCCCACAGCAACCGGCTGCCAATCCCCTCTCCCCCGATATAATCACGGATGAGGTCAGCCCGCATCGGTGACACGTCAATTTTATCTTTGCTTAAATCCACCGTGATCATCTTTGGTATATATTTCTTTCTCACACCGTACTCCTTAAAAATGGTTACTAACGTGAGCCAATTTACTCTCTCTTATTTTGTTCATCCTACAATGCATATTGGTTATAACAATCAATTACCTCGCTCCAGGTGGCTTGACCGCTCACATAGATATTATACTTTATCTTTACATCGGACAAGGTGGAGCAACACGGCGCTGTCTCCCCCTGCCATGCCCCCAGTCCTCCCAGCATATCGTACACCTGAAGGTAGCCGTTATGATCAAGTAACGTGGCAGCCTGATTGCTCCTGTACCCTGATTCGCAAACCACCAGTATCTTTGCATCTACCGGCAATTCAGAGTATCTCTCCTGAAATACATCAGGCCAGGGGAGATTCATGGCACCGGGAAGAGAACCACCTTCGCAGTATTCCTCTGCCGTCCTTACATCAACGATCATAATGTCTGGGGTAGTCTCTATGAGACTTTCTGCCTGCTCTGGCGTGATATCAGTATGGTCACGAAGACCGGCGCGAACTGGCCACACATAGTGAAATTCAGACTTAGAGTATGCATGGACAAGTCCGGATTCCATGAGGACCATCCACGCATTCGAGCATGTATAGGCATAGGTCGTGGAAGACCAGTAGTAGTCACTCTCCACGCCGGTAAAGGGATGCCCTGCTGGAAGGGCCGGCGCAGATTGTGAAGCATCCGTGAGGCTGTACATCTCTTTTCGGTTGGGGAGGCGCCAGTCTGTGTAGCCGTAGTTGGGATTAGTCCCTGCATTCATACCCCACACATAATCCAGGGCCCCGTACCAGTCGGTTGTACCACCAGCTCCATTCGCATCTTTCGTCCACATGAGCCCGGTCAGGTTATCGGTAACCGTTCCATCACCATTGTCCGTAAACCTGGGATCTGGCCACGCAACTCCCTTTTCCAGATCCCCATCATCTCCTGCTGCGTAGCTTTCAGTCTGCCCCGTCTTCCACACCTGAGCAGGTTGAGTCAAGTGCTGCCCTCCGCGTACCGGCCAGACGTAGTAGTTGGTAGACTTGCTGGTCGCACACACCCAGCCGTCAGTCAAATTAACGCGACAGGCAACGGTGCTCGTGCTGGAGTAGCTTGTTGAGGTCCAGTAGTAAGTAGTCTTCTTGTCCTCTGCATTTGTAAAAAACTGGACGTTCGTGAACCCCTGGGTATTCAGCCATGCCGCTGTGTTTGCTTCACCAGCATTCACAAGGCTTTCCAGTTCATTCACATTGGGAAGGCGCCAGTCTGCATAGCCCAGGTAACTTTCAGCGTTCAGTTTTGCCACATAATCAAGCGCATGCTGCCACGTCACCGCCCCATTATCTGCCGTACCATCTTCATCCCACCCCAGATCCCTGGCAGGCATCATATTTGCGTTGGATGTCCAGACAAGTCCCGTGAGGTTATCTGTTATTGTTGTGTCAGCATTTGTCGTAAACCTCGGATCTGGCCAGGCAACCCCTGACAGAAAATTTCCATCCTGCCCCGTACCTGGGCAGGGAATCTCGGTCCCTCAGGAGAGGTAGCATTTCGTCTGTCCTGTCTCCGGAAGGTTGACGAAGCCTGCGAATGCAGGGGAGGCTACAAGAAGGCACGCGAACATGAAGAAACCAATTCTTTTCATTACTATCTCCTTCCTCACAACTTGGTGACTATGAATTTTCAACCTGAAATCTTAAATCTTAAATTCACTATTGCCTACAGCCTATTGACTGATCGAAGTTAGAGAGTTAACGGCACCGGATCACTCTGTTCTCTGTAATGATCAGGTCAACAGGAATATCGCGCTCCGGATTGCACGGTACCTCATCTACGATCTGCAGTTCAAAGGCCAAGGCTGCCACCGGTATTTTACCTTGCAAGCAACGGAGCAATTTGTCGTAGTAGCCTCCACCGTACCCTATCCTTCTCCCTTTCTCGTCGAAGACGCTTCCCGGCACAACAATCAGGTCAAGCTCGTCTGGACGGACTTCTTTTATCTTCTCTTTTTGGGGTTCGAGGATTCCATAGGTGCCTGGGACGAGATCGTGATCGCAGTCTTTCAGTTCTGACAGGATCAGGCAGTGATTCTCAAGGTCGGTAACTGGAACTACCACCTTTTTTCCAAGGGCAAGTGCCTCCCTGACCATCTCCTCTGTCAGCACTTCACTCCGGAAGGAGACGAAAAACATCACCGTCTTTGCCTGGATGAATTCAGGAAGCTGAAAGAGGAGAGACTTGATTGCCCTGCTCTTCCTGACTCTCTCCTCGGAAGTAAGGGCATCACGTAAGGCGAGAACCTTTTTTCGTAAAGCCCTCTTCCTCTCTTTAATTGATTCCATCGCCCCGTTTAAACTGCAATAAACTTGCTCTGGTTTCATCTACCACAGAGATTGCTTTGTTCCGCCGTCGGCGGACTACGGCGAACTCCTCGCAATGACATCAAGGAAACACCGTTATTTTTTGCCATTACGAGTCCGCCAGGGCGGACGGAGCAATCTATTTTCAAGGCATTAATTTCATACATAAGCGAGCCAGTGCTTATATTTCTCTTCCCTGCCCTGGACAGTGGAGTAGAAGGTGGACTGAATGGCCTTGCAAATGGGACCGGGTTTTCCTTTTCCGACGGTGCGGTCATCCACCTCCCGGATCGGGGTAATTTCAGCAGCCGTTCCGGAAAGGAAGACCTCATCAGCGATATAAAGCTCATCGCGGCTGAGCCTCTCCTCAAGAACCGGTATCCCCCTGTCCCTGGCAATCGTGATGATTGCATCCCGGGTGATACCTTTGAGGATAGAGTTGGGAGGAACTGTCTTCAGGACACCATTTTTCACCATGAAGAGATTTTCTCCGCTTGCCTCGGCTACATACCCTTCCGCATCAAGCAGGATCGCCTCATCGTACCCTGCGGCGATCGCCTCTTTCTTGGCAAAGATGGAATTCACATAGTTGCCGCAGATCTTTGCCTTGGTCATCATCACGTTTGCGTGGTGGCGGGTGTATGAAGATACCTTTGCCCTGATCCCGTTACTCACCCCGTCTTCCCCGAGGTACGGCCCCCAGGGCCAGCAGGCAATCGCCACCCGCACCGGATACTCTTTGATGAAGAGTCCCATCTCTCCGTCGCCGATGAAAACCAGCGGACGGATATATCCCTCTTTCAGCCCGTTTACCCTGAGCGTCTCCAGGATGGCATTGAAGATTGCCTACCGGCTGAAGGGGATTTCAATA
>JAPLJA010000284.1 GCA_026388815.1 Pseudomonadota bacterium | reverse complement strand
GAATAGTTTTCTATCTGGGTGGACAGTGCCAATCGACTCAACTGACTTGAAATTATCATCAATAAAATTAAATAGAATACCATTCTTACTGTCAAGTAGATTTTAGTGAGATTCCAATAAATATAAAGGGATGCCGGGAGGAAAGAGAGCTATGATGAAATAAACGAGCAAAGAAGATTAAACAGATTTTATTAGGTACAAATTACCTGAAATGAAACATATCTATTGAGGAACATAGAATTAAATTTTTACTCCATGCTCCACGCTCATTGCTCCCTGCTCCATGCTCTTAGCTCTTTGCTCACTGCTCCGCGCTATTTTTTATTTACAACGAGCGTTAGTTTCTGTATAGTAGCCGTACTACAAAACACTGACCAGCGTCCCCATCGTCTAGCCTGGTCCAGGACACCGGCCTTTCACGCCGGCAACACGGGTTCGAATCCCGTTGGGGACGCCATTTCTTTTCTGTATACACCAGAGAAAATTCTTAATACCTTCTGGTGTCCATATCGTGCCCGTTTAAAACCGAACACTTCATTTATCCTGACCTTCACCATTCAGCAATAATAAAATAACTATTCTGGGGAAATCACCTGAAAAATTATCCTTCCCGCGAAAAATCTTTTGACATCAATAACTTAATTAGTGTATATAAATTGGTGTAATTCAGTGAAGTGCCTGCTGAGTTGTAGAACTGAAGGGCCTTTTGATGCTGGAGCAAGAGACTGTAAGGAGAGATGAAAGTTAAGCTGCAGAAAAAATTAATTTGGTCTGCACTCTTTTTCGGTCTCCTTTTTTTCCTTTTTTCCCCCTCTGTCTCAGAAGCACGAGCCCCACTGATTTCGGCGAAATCAGCGGTTATTATCTCCCTCAAGGACTGGCAGCCACTCTACGATAAATCATCCGATCTCCGGTTGCCTATGGCCAGCACGACCAAAGTGATGACCGCCTTGCTTGCGGTTGAGTACCTGCAGGGAGATGAGAGTGTATTAATCAGTGAAAATGCTACCGCTGTTCCCCCGGTGAAGCTGGGTCTTATCGAAGGAAAAAGGTACCGTGCAGATGACCTGCTCTATGGGATTCTCCTTTACTCGGCAAATGATGCCGGTGTAGCCCTGGCAGAAAAGGTAGCCGGTACTGAAGAGCGTTTTGTGGGATTGATGAACCAGAGGGCGAGAGAACTCGGTGCCTTTAATACCCGGTTCAATAACGCAACCGGCCTGCCTGGGGAAGGACAGTATACAACGGTAAATAATCTGGCCTTGATTTTATACCATGCGTTACAGAATGAAAAGATTGTCAGGGTCATGCAGACACGGTATGCTTCCATTGATCATAATGGAAGGAAGTTATTCCTGCGCAACAAGAACAGATTGCTCTGGGAATGTCCCTGGACAGTGGGCGGGAAAACCGGCTTTACACGAATGGCAGGTCACTGCTATGTGGGGGAGATCAAGAACGAGGATAATGAATTTATTGTTGCCCTGCTGGGCAGTAAGAGACTGTGGGCTGATGCTACTGCATTGGTAGATTACGGGAATAAACGGCTGACTTCTCCTCGCGAAGAAGAGATTACCCCTGCAACCAAAGTTAAGAAAACGACAAACCAGACAGCTCGTAAGATTAAGAAAGGGGAAAAGGCCGCAAAAAAGCAGACAGCTTTCAAAAGTAAAAAAACTGAAAAGAAGCAAACAGCATTCAAAAGTAGTAAGACCACCAGGAAACAGGCGGCTTTTAAAAATAAAAAAATCACGAAAAAGCGGGTAGCATCCAGAAGTAAGAAAATCAAAAAGACAATTCAACAGGCAACAAAGAAGGATAATAAACACGGGGCATAGATTATTATTCTTTCCGGATCACTTCTTTTTCTTTAACGTTTCATTTAAAATATAGTCAGATATGGATGGAAGATGGGGAAATACATTAGGGATACTCTACGTAGTATCAACTCCCATAGGGAACCTGGAAGATATAACGCTGAGGGCCCTCAGCACCTTGCAGGAGGTGAACCTCATAGCTGCGGAGGATACGAGGAGGACAAGAAAATTGCTCACTCATTATGAGATAAAGACTCCGTTGACCAGCTACTTTGAGCATAATGAGCAGAAAAAGAGTGAATATCTGCTTTCCCTCCTTAAAGAAGGAGAACGGATAGCCCTGGTTTCTGATGCAGGAACTCCGGGCATTTCAGATCCAGGGTACAGGCTTATCAGTAAGGCAATAGCGAATCACATATCCGTGGTGCCTGTACCCGGTGTTTCTTCTGTCACTGCGGCACTGAGTGTTTCCGGGCTGGCGACACACAGTTTTTTATTCAAAGGGTTTATACCTCCGAAAAAGGGCAAGAGGAGAACATTGTTTAATGAAATTAAGGATGAAAATGTTACCGTAGTCCTCTATGAATCGACGAGGAGACTGATGGCTTCACTCGGGGACCTTCTCGATATCTGCGGAGACAGGAGGATCGTGATTGCGCGGGAAATGACCAAGGTCTTTGAGGAAGTCATGAGAGGAAGGATTTCAGAACTGATTGCGCAGTTGAAGGATAAGAATATAAAAGGAGAGATTACCGTCATGCTGGAAGGCTCTCAGGACGATAAGAAGATAAGAAAAAATGAACAGTTGCATGATAATGACTATACTGGTTGATCCATGGCTGAGAAAGAAAACGGAAACTCTGTAAGAGTCAAACAATTTTCAATTAAAAATACCCTGGGTATTCATGCCCGTCCAGCAGGGCTCTTTGCCCAGACTGCGAGCAAATTTAATGCTCAGATTGTGGTGGAAAAGAATGGAGTGGCAGTGGATGGGAAGAGTATCATGGAAGTTATGATGCTCGGGGCTGGTCAGGGCAGCAGTATTACGATAAAGGCAAAAGGAGAAGATGCTGATTTAGCCTTGGAAGCTCTGGAGAAATTGATCGAAGACAAATTTGGCGAGGAATAACGGATGAAAGAAAATTTTCTACTCCGCGGTATTGAAGTCTCCCAGGGTGTAGCAATCGGGAAAGCCTTTTTGCTCAAGAGAAGCAAAGTTGAGGTTTCTAAATATTCTCAAATACCCCCAGAGGAGATACCCGGAGAGGTGGAGAGATTCAAGGCAGCTATCGAGGAGACACGGAGAAATCTTGTTGCCGTGCGGGAAAAGATCCAGCAGAAAGGTTTTCAGGAGGCAAGTCACATCATGGATGCCCAGCTCATGATCATAGAAGACAGGGCGCTGGTGGACCGCACCATCCAGCATATCGAGGAAGACCAGATTGATGCTACCGGTGCTTTGAAGAACACCTTGCAGGATATCCATAAGGCCTTTGAGGATATCGGTGATGAATATCTCCGGGAGAGGAAGAGCGATATTGATTTCCTCGGGGAAAGGATCATGAGAAATCTCCTCGGGAAAGAGCAGGAGTTTATCGGCAGGATTCAGGATAAGGTAATTTTAGTTGCAAACGATTTATCCCCGGTGGATACCGCAAACCTGGATGTTACCAAGGTACTGGGATTTGTTACGGACCGGGGAGGGAAAACCTCTCACACTGCCATCATGGCAAGGGCATTAGAGATACCTGCGGTAGTAGGTCTGGAGAGTATCACGCAAGAGGTGAATACCGGAGATATGGTCATTGTTGACGGTATCATCGGCGTCGTCATTGTCAACCCGACCCCTGAAACCCTGAGGGAATATGCTGATAAGAAGCTGCGCTATGAAGATCTGGAAAAGGAGCTCTTCAAATATAAACAACTGCCTGCTGAGACAAAGGATGGGTTCAGGATAAAAGTGTACGCCAATATAGAACTGGTTGAAGAACTCCCCTCAGTTTTGGAGCACGGTGCGGAAGGGATCGGTCTCTACCGGACAGAGTTCCTCTACCTGAATAGGAAGAACCTCCCGACTGAAGAGGAACATTTTGCGATTTATAAGAGTGTGGTGGAGAAGATATCCCCGTATCCGGTTACGATACGGACCATTGACCTGGGAGGTGACAAATTCATCTCGCAGATCGAGCTGGCTGAAGAGATGAACCCTGCGATGGGGTTGCGGGCGATCCGGTTCTGTCTGAAAGAGGTAGACATCTTCAAGACCCAGTTAAGGGCTATCTTACGGGCAAGCGCCTTCGGCAAGGTAAGGCTCATGTTTCCCATGATCTCCGGCTTCCAGGAGATTGTCCAGATCAAGTCTATTCTGCAGGAGGTGAAGGAGGACCTGGTGAAGAAAAACCAGTCCTTCGATTCTGAACTGGAGATCGGTATCATGATTGAGATCCCCTCGGCTGTGACGATCGCAGATCTCCTTGCCAGGGAGGTAGACTTCTTCAGCATCGGAACCAACGACCTCATCCAGTACTCTCTCGCAATCGACAGGGTTAATGAACACGTGTCGTACCTGTACGAGCCCCTCCACCCTGCAGTCCTGAGACTGATCAGCAACGTAATAAATGCTGCTCATAACGCAGGGATCAGGGTAAGCATGTGCGGAGAAATGGCGGGCGAATCCATGTACGTCCCCATTCTGGTGGGGTTGGGGTTGGATGAATTGAGCATGAACGCCCTCTCCATCCTTAAGGTTAAAAAGATGATCCGCTCGGTGAGTTACAGAGAGTCGCGGGAATTTATCAAAGAGATATACAAAATGTACACTGCCTCTGAGATTGAGAGCTATCTCAGGCAAGAGACCTTAAACCATTTAACAGGTTAAGCCTTCTCTTTTCGGCTGACCTATTTTTTTTGCCTGCGGTTATCTGAATACAGGCTCCATCCCTGTTGTAATTCTCACCTTTATTTCAACTACTTGTCAACACTCATGAAATGTGTTACGTTATCAACAATATGCTGGTTATTGTACCAGCCGGAAATTTATTATTGTGCCGCATATAAGGAAGGCTGACCATGGAAAAGGTACTCATATTTGATACGACATTGAGAGACGGTGAGCAGTCACCGGGGTACAGCATGAACATCACCGAGAAGCTCAGGGTGGCAAGACAGCTTGAGAAATTAGGGGTTGATATAATCGAGGCTGGGTTCCCCGTTGCCTCTGAAGGAGATTTTCAGGCAGTGAGGGAGATTGCGCGCACAATAAGGAAATGCCAGGTGGCCGGGCTGGCACGGGCAGGAGATATGGATATTGATATTGCCTGGGAGGCAATTAAGGAGGCGGAGAATCCCCGGATACATACCTTTATTTCCACCTCGGATATCCATCTTAAATACCAGCTGCGTAAGACCAGGGAAGAGGTCCTGGAAATGGCAATCAGGGCGGTTAAGAGGGCAAAGGGGTACACGCCGAATGTGGAATTTTCCGCCATGGATGCTACCCGGAGCGACCGGGAATATCTGGCAGCGGTAATCGAGGCAGCGATTGATGCCGGAGCGACTACGGTGAATATACCTGATACGGTGGGCTATGCGATTCCTTCAGAGTTTGGAAAGCTCATCAAGTATCTTAAGGAAAAAGTGAAAAACAGTGATAGAGCAGTATTCAGCGTCCATTGCCATAATGACTTAGGCCTGGCTGTTGCCAATTCCCTCGCTGCGGTGTTGAATGGGGCGAGGCAGGTGGAGTGTACAATCAATGGGATCGGTGAGAGAGCCGGTAATGCCTCCATGGAAGAGATCGTAATGATTTTGATGACGCGCAAGGATTCCTTGAATCTGGATACAGGGGTAGTTTCAGAAATGATCTACCCTTCCAGCCGCCTGCTTACCATGATTACCGGCGTTGCAGTCCAGCCCAATAAGGCTATCGTTGGTGCCAATGCATTTGCCCACGAATCAGGGATCCACCAGGACGGCCTGTTGAAGGAGAAGATAACCTACGAGATCATGACTCCTCAGTCAATAGGCATGACCAAGAGCACGCTCGTCATGGGAAAACATTCCGGCAGGCACGCTTTCAGGGACAGGTTGAAGGAACTGGGATATGATCTCAGCGAAAAAGATCTCAACCAAGCCTTTAAACATTTTAAGGAACTCGCAGACAAGAAAAAAGAGATCTACGATGAAGACATTGAGGCAATCGTGGCAGAAGTGGTGCTCAGGGCGCCGGACAAGTATAAGCTGCTCCACGTGAACGTGGTCTCAGGCGATGTGGCAATCCCCACCGCCACACTCCAGATGGAGATCGATGGTGAGGTGGTTAAGGATGTGGGGCACGGGGATGGGCCTGTTGATGCGGTATTCAAGACCGTAGCCAAGATAACCGGGACCCGGAGCAGGCTTGTGAAGTACTCGGTAAATTCGATTACCGGAGGAACTGATGCCCAGGGCGAAGTGACGGTGAGGCTGGAAGAGGATGGGAATGTTGTGGTAGGGCAGGGCGCCCATACTGATATCATCATGGCGAG
>JAPLJA010000126.1 GCA_026388815.1 Pseudomonadota bacterium | reverse complement strand
ATGATTCAGGCAATCAGATTTTTGAAAACCAGAGATCCGATCTACGATCTGATGAGCGCTGTAGCCTGTCGCCAGGGATTCCTCTTCGCCATCTTAGCCACGGTTAACGGTTCTGTTTTTGCTAGGGTTATGTGGCAATCCTTTTGGAACTGGGATCCAAGAGAGACCTCAATCACCGTTCTTCTCTTCATCTATGCAGCGTATCTGGTATTGCGGGCATCTATTGAAGACCCCCAGAGACGGGCAGTCCTGAGTTCGGTATATGCCACATTTTCGTTCATCCCTGCTCTCTTCCTGATCTTTATCGTGCCACGGGTCTATTACTCGCTCCACCCTGACACCCTCATTAACGTACAGGGGAAAATCCAGATGTATGGAAGGATTCTCTTCACCTTCGTCTTTTCTCTGGGGGGTTTTACCGCGCTTTACTTCTGGATGTACAACCTGGAGTGTCGAATAGAAAAATTACTCTATCGGAAGGAAGGTTATTATGACTGAGTTTAGCGATCTCCTGGCGTTAGCAGTGGTAAACGTCTTGATCTGGGCCGGCATCTTTATCTACCTATGGCGTCTTGATGCCAAGGTGAAGCGGTTAGAGAGCGAAAAGGAATCATGAATAAAAAGCTCTTCCTCGGGATAGCCCTCATTGTCCTCTTTACCATTTTTGGTGTCCTGAACTTCAGAAAGGCTCTTACCCCTTACGTGAGCTACAGAGAGGCACGCTCCGGAGGAAGTGTTCAGGTCATCGGGACGTTAGTGAAGGGGAGCAGCACCTATGTGGTAGACGAGCAGACGCTCTACTTCAGCATGAAGGAAAGAGATGCACAAGACACCATCAAGGTGGCATACCGGGGGAGGAGGCCGGTTAATTTTGAAGAGGCTACATCCATTGTCGCTATCGGGTCGTATGATGGCCGTGTCTTTCAGGCGAGGAAACTCCTCGTAAAGTGTCCATCCAAGTACCAGGGCACTGAGACGCAGCGGGAATACGGGGAGGCAAGATAGTGGCTTTCGGAGGCTACGTCATCTGGGTTGCCTTACTGTGCGAGATTCTCTCTCTCCTCTACTACAGTATCAATCAGAAACAGTTGGCGCGGTATTGCTACCTCGCCACAACTGTTTTCGGCACTGTGGCTACCATCCAGTTGTTTTACTCATTTATCGTTAAGGATTTCAGTGTTGAATACGTGGCTGCTTTTTGCTCTAACGATCTCTCCCTGTTTTACCGCATCAGTGCTTTCTGGGCAGGTCAGCAGGGGAGCTTTCTCCTCTGGCTCTTTATTGCCCTGGTGATGGGCATCTTCCTTTTCAGAACAGACGAGAAATGGCAGCGAGAGGTCATGATCTTTTACAATGTTCAGATTTTCGCCCTCCTCGTCCTTTTACTTAAGCAGAATCCCTTTAAGCTTTTATCCCAGATCCCTCCTGATGGCACGGGTCTGAACCCTCTCCTGATGAACCCGTGGATGGCCATCCATCCGCCCATGATGTTTCTCGGATATGCTGCGTATGGTGTCGTGTTTGCCTTCGTCATGGCCGCACTCTGGAAGAAAGATATCTCCACGTGGGTTGAAGTCTCTACCCGTTGGATTGTCTTTGCCTGGCTGACGCTGGGCATCGGGATCATCCTTGGGGGATACTGGGCGTATGAGACCCTCGGCTGGGGAGGATACTGGGGATGGGACCCTGTTGAGAATGCCTCCTTTATTCCCTGGCTTTTTGGCACGGCCCTCCTCCACGGACTGGCAATCCAGAGAATCTATAAAGGCTTTTATAGAAGTAACGCCTTACTGGCAATCTTTTCTTATCTCTTCATCATCTATGGAACCTTTCTGACCCGCAGCGGTGTCCTGGCAGATTTCTCGGTTCACTCCTTCACAGACCTTGGTATTACCGGCTGGCTCGTGTGCATTCTGCTTGCCTTCCTCGCTGGAAGCATAGCTCTTTATTGGTTGCGGAGAGACATCTTCCCGAAAGGAGAACCAATGAAAGGGCTCCTTCGGCCACCAACGCTGCTTGCCATATCAGTCGTCCTCCTCGTTCTCTCCGGAGTGGTGGTTGCTGCGGGAACCTCCGCCCCCCTCATTACCCCTCTCTGGGGAAAACCTTCCCAGGTGGACATTCCTTTTTACGTGAATACGCAAATTCCTCTCTATATCCTCCTCCTCGCCGTCTTCACCCTATTTGCCTACAGGAAAAAGTTCCTCCCCTTTGTCATCGTGTTGAGCATCCTTGTACCAGTCGTTTCTTACACCCTGGGTGTTAAAAACCCGGTTCACCTGGTTTTGATCGCTCTGTGTACCAGTACGATTGTTTCCCAGGCAGGCAGTCGGCGACTCTTTTTTATCTTCATCCACTCAGGTGTAGCCCTCTTCATTCTGGGCTCTATCTACGCTACAGGATACGATAAGCAGGTGAAAATTACCCTCCAGCAGGATGTGCCGGTGAAGGTGGATGACAAGTACACCTTTACCTTCAGAAGTTTTGCCGCCCCTTCACCCCAGGAAAAGCCCGTTGCCACCCTTGAGGTGAACGATGGGAAAAAGACTTACGTGGTGAAACCTAAATTGTGGTTCAACCAGAAGTCAAACCAGCTTGTGGCCAATCCACATATCCGTATCCATTTCGTCATGGATGAATACTATGTTGTTCACGAATATAGACCGGCTGTCCAGCCGAGCGGGATATTGGCGATGCGCAAGGGAGAAACGAAGGACCTCGGAGATGTTAGACTTTCCTTTTTAGGGTTTAAGCTGGATCAAAGTCATATGGGAAATGCAGGCATGATGGTAAGGGCAGTTTTAGCTGTTGATGGGGACAAGGGAAAACTGGTAATGCCGGCTTACGAGCTTTTGCCGGGCGGTGTTGTTAACAAGCCAGAAGTGGATATCCCGGGACACAACGCAAAGGTCAAGCTGGAAGCTTTGGATGCTTCGACCGGCACCATTCATCTGAACATCCGTACACCTGAGGGAACGGTAAAGAAAGCAACAGCCGTGGTAGAATTTACCCGGGTTCCGTTGATATCGCTCGTATGGCTCGGCAGCATCCTCCAGATTCTCGGCTGCACGATCTCGCTCATGTTGCGGTACAGGAAGAAAGTAACTGAGAAGCCAAAGGCAGAGGTGCCGGAGAAGGAAGTAAAGAAGACAGCGAAAAGGTAGGGTGTTTTTTTAACTGTCTTGCTGTATAATTTTGAGTTGGCTCTTTAAAAGGCGAGTGATTTCTTTATTCTTCGTGGATAATGGGTAGTCTTCGGATACGGAAGGCAGCATCTTCCAGAACTACGATTGCACCTTTGTCTAAGGGTTTTTCAACTTCAGACCAAGAAGATATAATCCGCGCAAAGAGATGATCCGGGTGGGTGTTGCGAAGTCTGAGAATAATTACAGAAGGTGCTGATTCACCGGAAAAAGCCAGTAAGTCACCATAGTCAAGGTCATGAGTCACGATGATTTCTTGATTTTTTCTTGCTTCCTGTACAATTGTTATATCTGGTGCATGTGCTAATCCAATATCACCTGCATGGCGACATTCATGACCTTTAGTTTTCAAGTGTCTTCCCACTTTTCTGGGGACATTCATATTCAAAAGAAATTTCATTTGGCAGCCGCCTCTTCTAAGGGCACAACCCTCTCTTCCATTGCACAGGCTGCGTAGCCCAGTGCCTGATAGATATCCTCACGCTCCAGTTCTGGCCACTCTTTCAGGATTTCATCTACAGTCATCCCGGAACTTAGATAACTGAGGATTGAGGCGACAGGCATCCGGAGTCCCCGGATACAAGGTTTGCCAAAACATTTGTCTGGATCAAGAGTGATACGATTAAACTTATAATGTCTAATTTCCATAACCGTTTCACCTCCTCTTACCTGCGAGGTATATTTTAATAAATTATTACATATACCCTTTAGATAGCAAGAGAAACTTAAGGTTATTGTTGTCTGCTGCAATACACCTTCTGCTTGCATTTTCTAATACGGACGCATTAAAAGGAAGTCATTGCGAGGAGCAGAACGACGAAGCAATCTCAGTAAATACGTGATTGCTTCGCTATCGCTCGCAATGACAATGTAAAAAATGATTGAGTTTGGATCAATAAAAGTGCTATAAGAGTCTATATAGGTTGTAGACAATGAAATAAACATTGTTAAACAGGAGATACCCGTGTTTCAGGACATAAAAGGGTATCACTTCCGGGAGTAAAGATAGGCTCCTATCAAGTATGAGGGCTAGCGGGGGCTTTTTGTTTGCTGTCCTATGTAGGTAAAGAAAGGGGAACTCTATGAATCCTAAAAAACTTATCCTGATTATGATGCTTATACTTATTACCAATCCCATTTCTGTATTTTCTGGGGAGTGGACATGGCAAAACCCTCTACCGCAGGGAAATGACCTCCTTGCTGTCTGGGGAAATTCAGGGAGTGATGTCTTCGCCGTAGGTAGAGGTGGCACCATCTTGCATTATGATGGCACGAGTTGGTCTCTCATGAACAGTGGGACCACAGACAATCTCCAGGGCGTTTGGGGGAGCGCGGGAAATGATGTATTTGCGGTGGGTGGAACAAGCAGCATGCAAAGCAGTGCTGGTACCATTCTCCACTACGATGGCACGAGTTGGTCTCTCATGAGCAGCGGGACCACAAACAGACTCTATGCTGTCTGGGGGAGTGCGGAGAATGATGTATTTGCGGTGGGTAGCTCTGGGACCATTCTTCACTACGATGGCACGAGCTGGTCACTCATGAGCAGCGGGACTACAAACCCCCTCCGTAGCGTCTGGGGTAGTTCAGGAAATGATGTATTTGCGGTGGGTGACTCTGGCACGATTCTTCACTACGATGGCACAGCCTGGTCTCTCATGAGCAGCGGGACCACAGACAGGCTCTGGGGTGTCTGGGGTAGTTCAGGGAACGATGTATTTGTGGCGGGTAGTACCGCCACCATCTTGCACTACGATGGCACGAGCTGGTCTCCCATGACCTGTGGGACCACAGCAGACGGTCTCAATAATCTCTGGGGGAGTTCAGGAAGTGATGTGTTTGCTGTGGGTGGAACTGAGTACTACACTGGCACCATTTTTCACTACGATGGCACGAGCTGGTCTCCCATGAGCAGCGGGACCACAGTTCCCCCGCTCTATGGTGTCAGGGGGAGTTCAGGGAACGATGTATTTGCGGTGGGTAGTTTTGGCGCCATTCTTCACTATGATGGCATGAGCTGGTCTCCCATGAGCAGCGGGCCAACAGACGGGCTCTATGGCGTCTGGGGGAGTGCGGGGAACGATGTATTTGCAGTGGGGTACACTCTTGTTGGTTACGCTTATGATCCTTACTCTTGTTGCCCTGGCGCCATTCTTCATTACGATGGTATGAACTGGTCTTCTATGAACATCGAAACTACAGACACTCTCTCGGCTATCTGGGGGAGTTCAGGGACTGATATCTTCGCAGTGGGATATTCTGGTAATATCCTCCATTACGATGGCACGAGTTGGTCTCCCATGAGCAGCGGGACTACAAACCCCCTCCGTGGCGTCTGGGGAACCTCAGGAAGTGATGTGTTTGCTGTGGGTGACCTTGGCACCATTCTTCATTACGATGGCACGAGCTGGTCTTCCATGAGCAGCGGGATCACAAACTCCATCTGTGGTGTCTGGGGGAGTGCGGGGAACGATGTATTTGCGGTGGGTTACATTAATGATTATACAGGCACGATTCTTCATTACGATGGCACGAGCTGGTCTCTTATGAGTACGGGGACTATATTCCCTCTCTATGGAGTCTGGGGTAGTGCGGGGAACGATGTATTTGCGGTGGGTTACAATAATGCTTACAACAATGTTGAATCTGGCATCATTCTTCACTACGATGGTACGAGCTGGTCTCCTATGAGCAGCGGAACCACAAACCCCCTCATGGGCGTCTG
The DNA here is from genome assembly GCA_026388815.1 of Pseudomonadota bacterium. Taxonomy (GTDB): domain Bacteria; phylum Desulfobacterota; class WTBG01; order JAPLJA01; family JAPLJA01; genus JAPLJA01. The sequence continues at coordinate 5,889 of JAPLJA010000126.1, read as the reverse complement.
GGGCACGTCGGGAAGTGATGTGTTTGCCGTGGGTTTCATGCGCACGATTCTTCACTATGATGGTACAAGCTGGTCTCCCATGATCTCTTCCATAAGAGACCTTTTCATAGACTGGTTCTATGGAGTCTGGGGGAGTTCAGGAACAGATGTATTTGCGGTGGGTAGTAGGGGAGGTGTTGTCCTTCACTATGGAGAACCAACCTTAATCACACTCTCCTCCTTCATCGCTACCCCATCTGATAAAAAAGTCATCCTTGCATGGACAACCGAATCCGAAGTCGACAATGCAGGCTTCAACCTCTACCGTGCTGAATCAGAAGAAGGGGAATATGCGAAGATTAATAATTCCTTGATTCCAGCAGAGGGTTCACCACCGCAAGGTGCATCGTACGAGTTCACTGATAAGGATGTGAAGAACAGGAAAACCTATTGGTACAAACTTGAAGACATTGACCTTTCTGGAAATTCAACCTTTCATGGACCTGTGGATGCAACACCGAGAATAATATACTGAGATGTGGAGTGTGGAATGACCAGGGATTCGGGAAATGTGGAGTCACCGGTAAATTCTATCGTAGGAACGACCAAACGTTTTATTCAGGAGCGGCCTACGGCCTGCGGTTTTATGTAGGGGCGCTGCTTGCTGCGCCCAGGGAGGGGCAACCCCTGTGGTTGCCCTCATTTTTCTTTTTTCTGTAAGTCTTTTTTTATCCTCTCAAGAATGGGTTTTATAGTTGGTATATCCTCTTTTACAACGAGCCATACCTTTTGCGGATTGACTCCAAAGTAGAAATGGATCACTTTATCCCGCATTCCTGCCATTTCTTTCCAGGGCATCTGTGGATACTTGCGGCGGATTGACATAGGGATATTCTTTGTTGCTTCACCGATAATCTCTATGCACCTGACTACAGCGTATGAAGTTTTCGTATCTCTGGAGAAAGCCTCGTAATCCATGGTTTCAACAAATTCTTCTGCTCTTTCCATGTTATCAAGGATGTCCTGGAGGTAGAGGGTAATATTGCGGTTCACAGATAGAGAGCCTCTTTAAGAATGCTGTCTTTTAATTCAGGTCTTAAATCTTCTTTGGGAATAAGGTCTACCTTCGTCTTCAGGATTTTGCTCAGGTAAATCTCTGCACCAACCAGTTCAAGCAGACTGATGGGCTTATCAAACTCGGCTATGAGATCAAGGTCGCTCTTCTTCTTCTGCTCGGCTCTCACATAAGAACCGAATATCCCAACTATTCGTACATGATATTTCTGTTGTAAATCTTCCCGGTGTGTATCTAATATATTTCTGATTTTTGTAAGAGTTTTCATTGTTCCCATTAGTTTAATACCTGTTATCAAACTTAATGTATACAAAATATTATACTTGTTACAAAAATGGCAAGTAAAACTTATGTTTTGAATTTTGTCCGCCATCGGCGGATTGGATTTGTTTCGAGTTTCGATATTAGGATTTCGGATTTAAGAGGGGCGAACCGGCGGCTCGCCCCTACCTGAGGGCGCAGCAAGCGGCGCCCCTACATAAGACCGAAGGCCCGCCAAAGGCGGGTAGGTTTTTATCCCTACTTCTTCTTCTTCGGTGCTTTGTCCCGGAGTTCGGCAGCAATCGTCTTGATCTCTGTTAAATCCCTCTGCATCTCACTCCATCCGTACCATAAGGCATAGTCCGGGTTCATGTGGAATGTCCCTTGGAATGTTCTCATCCGGTGCTCGAGGAACATGACGAACAGCTTCTGTTCAATCACCGTTGGCGCATCATGGAAGGTGAGCACGTCAGGGAAAGCAGAGGAATAGGTCTTCGTTTTTTTCAGGAGGCCATCCTTATAGAGATCAGCAACCGTCCTGATCGCCTCAGCCATGAGATGGTCAGCCTCCCTGATCATCTGGTCTCCTTTGCCGAGTTCCTCAAAAGCAAAGTTTGCTGAATGACACTGGTTGCAGGTCTTTATCATCTTATCCCGTTCCTTCTGCCAGTCTTCCTGCGTGAGCCTGGCAACATCCGCTGCCTTTACTACATCCAGCCTGCCTGTTGGTTTTCCATCAGGGGTGAGGACGCCGAGCGCCTTGAGGATGGTGGCCCGGTCATCAGCCCACTGTTTGTCATCGGGCAGGGGGAGGCGTACGGCAAGGAACCCCCAGGCTGTTCTCACCGCGTGGTTCCCTTCCTGCATATGGCAGGTCTGGCAGGTCGGTGCAGGTGTAGTATCAGGGAGAGCTTTTGCCTGCTTGAGCAGGTACCGGACACCATGTTTGGATGATGAGTACATCTCCCAGTGGGGATGGTCAAAGCCCATATGGCAGGTCTGGCAGGCCTGGGGTTGTCTCGCTTCTTCGAGAGAAAAGGTGTGCCTGGTATGACATGCATCACAGGAAGCCAGACCGAACCCTGCTCCCTGCTTCTTCAGGTCTTTAATTTCTGCCTCTGTTTTTACCCCGATTTTGTGGCAGCCCCCGCACCCTTTCATCCCTTCCATGAGCGTCATGGGCTGCCAGTGAGCTGTTGGCATAGCCTTCATTGCTGCCCAGGCTTTGGCATGCTTCCCGTCATGGTACTGCTCTACTTCAGTCTGGTGGCAGGTTGAGCACGTCGCCGGTGTCGGGATACGAACCTTTGCCACATCCTGAGTGGACTTGTGTTCTTCGCCGTGACAGACTTCGCAGTTAACCCCGTTCTTACTGTGTGCGCCCAGTTGCCAGTCATTCACAATATTGGGCGTGACCTTCTTATGGCACTCCACGCATACCTGAGCGGTGGCAACTGATGTTAGGCAGAAGCCCAGGATAACAATAAAGAATATTTTGTACATCATAAGGCACCTCCCCTTCAAGGTAATTCCTAAATCCGAATATCGAAATCCGAAACGGCTCCTAAATTCAAACTTAAAAATTCCACACGTTTGTTTTGGTCATTCGTATTTTGAATATTATTGCTACCTCTAAAAATTTACAACTTGTCGCTCCCGCGCAGGCGGGAGTCCACTAATGTCAAAAGCTTATGGACTCCTACTTTCACAGGAATGACATTTTTAGAGGTTCCCTTATGTATTGTTTCGAGATTCGTGCTTCGAAATTCGAATTTTCACTAAGCAATTCATCTTAGGATAATATCACATCAATTACCTTCCGGTAATCACTCAGGTCGTCAAATAAAACATCCGGCTCTGCACTCAAGAGTTCTTCTTTTGAGTGAAAGCCGGTAGCAACTGCAATAGACCTGGTGCCATATTCCTTACCACATTTCACGTCATGGACTGAATCGCCGATAATCACAGCTTCCCTTCCCGCAAAGGTAATCCCGAGCTTCTCTTTTGCTCGTTCCAGGGCGATTCCCACCAGCTCTGACCTCACCTTGGATTCATTCCCGAACGCACCAAATGAAAAGTATTGATGAAGGCCGGCTTTCTCCAGTTTTTTCCAGGCAGTAAACTCAACATTTCCAGTGAGGAGACCTACATGGACAGATAGATCGTTCGAAAGGTTTTCAAGCAGGGGAATAACGCCGGGATAGATGCGGTAACTGTCACCGTTATTGAGGTAGTTCTCAAAGTAGAAACAATACCTCTCAAATGCCAGTTTCTTTTTCGCCTCAATCTCACGTTCATCAATACCTTTAGCAAGCAGGACCTCCTCGAGAATCAGGGAGTCAGTCTTGCCGGAACACCGGACGTCGAAAATGGATGCCTCTACTCCAAAGAGCTCTTTCGCCATAGCGCTGAAGGCATTGTTTGCCACGTTGTCGAGGAGCATTAGAGTTCCATCGATATCGAAGAGGACAAGCCTCTGCATTTAGAAGTCCCCGATCCGCTTCTCCTGTCCCTTATCTTTGATGGCTGCCTGGGCAGCAGCGAGACGGGCAATGGGTACCCTGAAGGGTGAACAGCTCACGTAGTTCATTTTGATCTCATGGCAGAATTCAACGGAACTGGGCTCTCCGCCATGCTCCCCGCAGATACCCACCTTTAAGTCCTTTCTCACGCTTCTTCCCTTTTCAATCCCTATCTTCATGAGCACACCAACTCCCTCGCGGTCAATTGCCTCAAAGGGATCTCTGGGCAGGATTTTCTCCTGAATGTAATGAGGGAGGAATTTGCCGGCATCGTCGCGGGAAAGACCGAACGTTGTCTGGGTAAGGTCATTTGTCCCGAAGCTGAAGAACTGGGCCACTTCAGCGATCTGGTCCGCAGTAATTGCTGCCCTGGGCAGTTCAATCATGGTCCCGACCAGGTAGTCTAAGGTGATCCTCTGTTCTTTAAATACCCTTTCAGCCACCTTCCGGACGATTCCTTCCTGGAGCTTGAGCTCATTCACGTGGCCAACTAAGGGGATCATGATTTCGGGATGAACGGCAATCCCTTTTTTAGCAACAATGCAGGCGGCTTCAAGTATTGCCTGGGCCTGCATTTCAGTAATCTCAGGATACACAATCCCCAGCCGGCATCCACGGTGGCCAAGCATGGGATTGGCTTCATGGAGGCTTTCCACCTTGGCTTTCAATTTCTCCACGGGGACGTTGATGATCCTGGAGAGTTCCTCAATCTCCTTATCCGTATGAGGGAGGAATTCATGGAGCGGAGGATCAAGGGTGCGGATGGTAGCCGGCAACCCCTTCATAACCTCAAATATCCCGATGAAGTCCTGGCGCTGCATGGGGAGGAGTTTAGCTAATGCCTTCCTGCGCCCCGCTTCATCGTCAGCGAGGATCATTTCACGCACGGTATCAATCCGGTTCCCGCCGAAGAACATGTGCTCAGTCCGGCAGAGCCCGATCCCCTCTGCGCCGAAGGCGATGGCATTCTGCGCCTGATCAGGCTGGTCTGCATTAGTCCGTACGCCGAGCTTCCGGAATTCATCTGCCCAGCTCATAACCTTCGAATAGATCTGATAGATGGGAGATTCTTCCGGCTGCAGAGTCTTGTAGATGAGCACCTGGAGCACCTCGGAAGGGTTGGTCTTGATCTGACCTTCGATTACTTCGCCGCTCGTCCCGTCGATGGATATATAGTTACCTTCCTTGATGGTCTTTCCTTTTATCTCCATTACCTTCTTCTTGTAGTCAATCGTCAGATCGCCGCACCCCACGATGCATACCTTGCCCATCTGCCTGGCCACGAGGGCGGCATGGGAGGTCATGCCCCCCTGGGCTGTAAGAATACCTTCAGCAGCATTCATTCCCCTGATGTCCTCAGGGGAGGTCTGGATCCTGACCAGGATGGTTTTTTCCTTCTGCTTTGCTAACCGCTCAGCATCATCAGCGACGAATACCACCTTGCCGCATGCTGCCCCTGGCCCGGCATTCAGCCCTTTTGAGATAAGCCTCCCTTTTGCTATAGCGTCTTTCTTTTCTTTCAGGTCAAAGATGGGCCTCAGGAGCTGGTTGAGCTGTTCCGGTTCAACCCGCATCAGAGCCTCTTCTTTGGTTATCAGACCTTCATCCACCATCTCTACCGCAATCTTGAAGGCGGCGAATCCGGTCCGCTTCCCGGACCTCGTCTGAAGCATCCAGAGCCTCTTATTCTGGATGGTGAATTCGATATCCTGCATATCACGGTAATGTTGCTCGAGGGTGTTATAGATTGAGTCAAGCTGCTGGTACGCCTCAGGCATGACCTCTTTGAGCCTCTCAATCTTCTGAGGGGTGCGGATGCCTGCCACCACATCCTCACCCTGGGCATTCATCAGGAACTCGCCGTAAAACATCTTCTCGCCTGTTGCCGGGTCGCGGGTGAAGGCTACTCCTGTTCCACAGTCATCACCCATATTGCCGTACACCATGGACTGGACGTTCACTGCTGTCCCCCAATGGCCGGGGATGTTATTGAGCCTGCGGTAGATGATCGCCCTCTCAGTATCCCATGACTCAAAGACTGCCCCGATTGCA
>JAPLJA010000202.1 GCA_026388815.1 Pseudomonadota bacterium | reverse complement strand
ACGGGGATTTAATCCGAGGGTCCTGATTTCTCCTTCCAAGTCACCTTTGATCAGTTGAGGAATAAGCCCGTTCAGACAGGCACAGAAGGTTGATTTGCCAGCGCCGCTCCTGCCCATGATCACGAGCATGGAACCTGAGGGGACCTCCAGACTGAGATCCTTCAGAACCTTTTCTTTTCCTTGCTTGTAACGGAAGGAAAGGTTTTTTACTGATACCGCGCTATCCATGGCTTTGAGCATCCTCCGAATGGACGCGGTGAGGGGATGACGTGGGGACGCGGTGATCCTATGATCACTATCTCCCTATCTCCGTGTCCCCCTGTCCCCGTGTCCCGGCGTCCGCATTCCGCATTTATTTGACCCTCCGGTCCAGCCACTCTGCCAGCTCTTCATCCGAGGAAGGGGCAAGCCCGAGGCTCTTCTGCCACACCTCTCTGCTTTCCATGCAGAGATAGACAAAGCATTCAGGATCATATTTCCTGATTTCTTCCACCATCCGTGCATACATCGCGATCCGGATCGGTTTGAAATACCTCATCTTCCCGTCCAGGCCGGAGATGAATTCCTCGTGGAAAAGCATTGTCCCCGGTAATCTCGACTGCACTATCTTCTTGAGTGAGGGCATGAAGCGGAGGGCGCCCAGGCTGATCCAGGCGATATCCCTTTTATCAATTCGCTCAAACAATTTCTCTATGACCTCGGGATACTCATTCTCCCATCCTGGATAGAAGATGAGCGGATCAAAGTGGAAGCCCACCCGGTAACCCAGCTTTTCGCAGAAACGGGCTGCCTCGATTCTCTCCTCGAGGCTTGCCGTTCTGAACTCTTCTCTCTCTATGATCTGCGGTGTATTGAGCGACCAGGAGACGATGATCCGTTCCCGGTTTTTCATTTTCACCAGGCTGTCTATTGCCGCAGTTTTCGTCTTGAGTTCCAGGAAGGTATGGGGGGAGGCGGAGAAGAGAGGGGCAACCATGTCTACATAATCAATGAGATGATCGAGAACGAGGCTGTCGGTGAACTCACCGGTCCCGATCCGGTAGATCTGCTTTCCCCTTTTTCCCATGAATTCTTTCAATTCGGCAGTCAGGTCATCGATATTTGCGTAGATGATGACAAAGGGAGTGTTCAGGTAGCTCTGGAGGATGCAGTAAGAACAGGAGAGGGGGCAGTTCAGTGCCAGGTTAAGGATATAGTAGCCGCAGCAGATATACCCTTTGCTTCCCGGGCATGGTTTGATAAACCTCCCCCGATTTTTTGCAACGATAATCTCTTCCTTATCAGGGGGGTGTCCTTCGCCCCGGACGAGTAAGGAAGGATCATCAATGTACTCAACAGGCGTGGTGTGAGGAATCCGTGCAAGGAGGTTACGGGTTACCGGTGAGTCCTTCACAGCTTCTTCAATAATAACCCTTCTGGGCTCGTATCTTTTCAACCCTCAACGATCTCCCTGAACTCCTCACTGTCTGCAATGGACTGAAGCAGCTCAATTTTCTTCTTATATTCACGCACGGTGGTAAAGGAGAAGTGTATCTGGAATTCTTCACCCTCAAAATACGGAGGTGGTATCAAGTCAATCCCTTTCAGTTCCAGCCTGTTTTTCTTTTTCCGAAAGTCTTCTTCCACCTTTGACAATTGGGGGTACCTCAGTTTCCGCACATACTCCCTGATCCGATCTCCCTGAGCAACCAGCCCCATCTTGCAGTCTGAAAGGATTTCTTCCACCCCCTCATTGGTCAGGATGGTGTCGACAGCCACCGCGTCCCGCTCCTTAATGATGGAGAGGTTTTCAACTACCTCCACCTGCTTGCTCCTGCTCAACTGGAGCCTCTTCAGGAACTGAAAGAGTATCAGCCTCTCGTGAGATGAGAATGTGAGAAGCATGGGTACGATCTCTCTGGTGATTGCGCCCTCAGCCAATCCCATTTTGATCTCTCCTCCAAGTTCAAGGATGGATTCATAAACCCTCATGAGAGGCAGGGATTTTCCTAGGCCCAGGAGAGGCAAAAAATCGCCCTGAGTCTCCTCCAGAGAAAAATATTTCTTCAATTTATCGATAGTGATTGCCGTCTCAACCTGGTTCAGGTTTCTCTGAGAGAGGTTTTCGTAGAGGTTAATAAGAAAGGCGTCCCTTTCACGCACATCCTCAGGGAGCAGGGCTGCTGTGAACTGTTGATATCCGAGTTCTCCAAGAGCTAATACCCTCTTAAAGCCGCACACAACACGGTAACGCCGGGGGAAAATCTCCTGAAGGATGGGTGGCTGGATAAGCCCAACCTTCCCGATCGATCGCACCAGCTCCTGGAGATCGAAACCATAGCTGATCCGGAACGTCTCATCACTGAGATCAACCTCTCCTCTCGATACTTTTTGGTAGATACATTCCATGAAGACAACTCCTTTCAGGAAAGGAGACACCCGATGCAGAGGATCAGGAGAAAGGGTGCAACGCCGGCTACAACCAGGTGAGCCAGAGACCAGCCGGACAGCATCGGAGGAATCGAGAGGAAGCCATAGGAAAGTAAGAGGCCTGTCGCCATGCCTCCTATGCCGCCCAGGAAGATGAGGGAGATACCGATCCCCGGATGACGGGAAGCAGAGATATCCTTCTTATCCATAATCTCTTTCCACAGGAGATCCCACCGTACCATCCTGGGATAGAGGAGAAGCAGGAGAAAAGGCCCTATGATGATGGGGACAATGGTGTTATTTAAAAAGATGATTGGGCCAATGATTTTGAAGGGATAGAGACCGAGCAATTCCAGCCCCCAGGAGATAATCAGAGAACAGACGATTGAGGATATGACCACCACCATGACAAATTCGCTTACCTCTTTCCCCGACTTCATGTTCACCCCGTTCTCAAGAGAAAACCAGGGCATCCTCCTCCATACCTTATAGCTTATCAGGGCAAAGAAGAAATTACCGATGAAGCCAAAGAGAGTACCCAGGCTCAGCGTTCCGAAAAAATCGCCGATGAGGTTCCCTAGCGCCGAACCCCAGGCACCGGCAGGCCCGAACAGGATGCCGAAGACCACCGGTACGACCGTTCCTACCCGGATCTCCGTAAAGCCCGGAATAAGCGGGATGCCCTTGAACGGGATGAGCAGCGCCGCATACACTGCAGCAGTCAGGGCAGTAAGCACCACCATCTTCGTGTATCGCCACATGGTAAATATCTCTCTCATGTATTCGTCTCATCATCTTGAGATTTCTTTTTCTCTTCTTTAAGCTTTTTTCTCCATTCCTCCAGCCTCTTCTTGATTACCTGTTCGAAACCCCGGTCAGTAGGATGATAGTAGGTTTTCCCTTCAAGTGGTTTGGGCAGGTGATTCTGATCAACCACCGCATCGGGGAATTGGTGGGCATACTTATACCCCTTGCCGTATCCGAGGTTACGCATGAGAGTCGTGGGCGCGTTGCGGATATGGAGGGGCACGGGAAGTGCCCCTGTTTTATCGATGTCCTCTAAAACCTTCAGGTAGGCAGTATACACCCGGTTA
>JAPLJA010000254.1 GCA_026388815.1 Pseudomonadota bacterium | reverse complement strand
GTTGAAGCCCAGGCCTTTCCCCATCGTAACTGCTGCCAGGGTGATATGAAAGAGGTCTTCTAATTTGATGGTGGTCATCAGCGCCTGAGACAGTTCATAGAGGAGAGAGAGTTCTCTGACGATCGTTTCCTTCTCACTGGTTGAACGCTCAGACAAAGTGGTTGCCTTTCTATGTTCCTCACGGAGCTGTAATCCGCGGATAGCCCCGGTGAGTCCCTTGGCTACTACCGAGAAGAGGCGAACCTTATCCTCATCCCACCGTTTACCCGAACGGGCCTTCAGGCTCAAGACGCCGAAGAGGGAATGGTCATCCATCAGGGGGATAAAGGCGAGTTGTGAGTAGCCCCGATGCTCGCCCAGTAATGCGGCAAGGGTTTCATCGTGCTGAGTTTCCGTGTCAATGATGATTATTTTTCTCTCAAGAGCCGCCTTTCCGACGAGACCTGCACCAACGGGGTACATTCTTCCGGGATCAGCATTCCCCTTCTCGTTCTGCACCCACAGGGTCAGCATATTTTTTTCAGGGTCCATGCTGTACAGCGCACAGACGTCGAGAGAGCAGTTTTCTGCCAGATAGTCCATGAGGCGCTTGAACCTCTGGGTGCTCTCAAGGTTTTGGCTATTGGCTATTTCAATGACGCCGCTTAATATTTCTGTGCTCGTTACCTGAGTCATCTCAGTTTCTTTTGCATTGAGATCGGTTAACTCTCCCTGAGGAATTTTGCTGCCTCTTCCGGTGGGGTGGGGTTGATGTAAAACCCTGATCCCCATTCAAACCCTGCAATCCGAGTGAGCCGGGGTATAATTTCAAAGTGCCAGTGGTTATACTCGCTGTTGGGAGAATTCAGAGGGGCGGTGTGGAGCATGTAATTGTAAGGTGGACAGGCCAGTGCCCGGTCCAGTTTTTGAAAGGTATCAGAGAAGATTTCGGCAAGAAATGTATATTTCCAATCCGGGTTTTGCTCAAAGGCTGACAAATGTCTCTTGGGCAGTATCCAGATTTCAAAGGGGAAGCGGGAGGCAAAAGGTGCGAGGGAAAAATATTCAGCGTTCTCTCCTACAATCCTTTCTCTTTCGGTGAGTTCCTGTTCGATGATGTCACAGTAGATACACCGTTCCTTATAGTCGAAGTAACTTTTTGCTCCGGCAAATTCCTCCAGGGGCCTTTTCGGTACAACGGGCAGGGCGATGAGCTGTGAATGGGGATGTTCTAACGATGCCCCTGCTCTCTCTCCCTGATTCCTGAAGATTGAGATATAACGGAACCTTTTATCACGCGAGAGATCGATGATCCGTTCCCGGTAAGCCCTGAGGATATCCTCGATATTTTTGAGGGGCATGGTAGAGAGAAGTTCACTGTGATTGGGCGACTCGATGATCACTTCATGGGCCCCAATGCCGTTCATCTTGTCGTAGATCCCCTCTGCTCTTTTATCCAGGTTGCCTTCAATCCGCAAAGCGGGGAATTTGTTGGACACCACTCTCAATGTCCATCCAGGTGTATTCGGCGAGGAACAATCAGGCCGGTAGGCCATGATCTCCGGGGGGGTCTTATCCTCGTTTCCGGGGCAGAGCGGGCAGAACCCGCCCGTTAATTTTCTCTCCATCACTGCAAAACTGGTAGGCCTTCTCCCCCGGTCAGTGGATACGATTACCCACCTTCCTGAAACGGGGTCTTTCCTCAGCTCAGGCATATTCTCTTCATTACCTCTCTGCTGTTATCATAATCATAGTTCATCTTTTCCGTGAGGTCAACCGTAGAACCGGCAGGACTTATGAACTCTTTATTTCACCTGCTGTGAGGAGGAGCCGGTATGTTTTAGACTCCCCTCCTGGTAATTCCATTTCCCAGTGGGAGAGGATTGCTGAGCCCTGGTAGGTGCGTTCGAACCCCTCTTCGGACCGGGAAACCGTCTCCAGGGGAAACCGCCATACCTCGGCAGGGGGATCGAAGGTACAGGCAACCTCGAGATTTTTCCACTCGTCACGGAGGCAGATGGTTGCAACATTTCCTTCTTTTCCGGTGCTGTTTAAGAGGTCATCGGCGATGTGCCTTCCCGGGAAGAAGTAATATCTTTTCGGGTCATTCTCGGAGAGGAAGTTGAAATTGAACTCGATGCCAAACCAGAGCCTAAGTGTTGCCGTATTTTGATTGGTGATCTGGTACACTACCTCAACTTCAGAGCTGCCGCCGCGAACGTTGAAGCTCTTGATGATCCTGACGGGGAATCTCTTACCGTCTTTTTCCCAGAGGTGGCCTTCCCTTCCAAGGGTAACCCGGATTTCTTCCCGGGACGGAGTATGGGAGATCTGGACGACCCGGTAGGGCTGGTTCACAAAATCACCCAATTCGGGATAGCGGGAGGTCTTGAAGTTTTCCAGGGTGGTCTCGCTCCCGAGCAAGTGGTCAAGAAAGGAGTAGCGGTTATACCAGTCATAGTGGAGAAATTCTTCCAGCCCCCGCTCTTTCTGGCTCACGATATCGTGGATGGACTTTGGTTCGTGGTTATTGGCCCTCTCCGACTGGTCCTCTGCCTCCTTCAGTTTTCTGTGGTAGGCTTCAACCCTCCGGGCCAGGACATTGGTGAGGTTGAAGGATGCGGGCTTATAATCCCACTCGATGAGAGAGCCACCATAGCTGGGCTTGAAGTAGAGGTTCATCGTGTCGCTGGAGATGATGAGTTCCGGAGAAGAGTCACAATCGAGATCATAGAGTTTGAAATCAAGCCAGGTACCATCCGGATGGTTGAGCTTATCCGAGATTGTTTCTGCCTTGATTAAGTGTTCGTACACGGCGTTCCGGAGGTGATTCAGGTAGAGACCTCCGAACAGTCCGTGCCAGTATGCACAGTTGCACTGCCCCTGATAGAGTTCTCTCCTGGCTTCCTGCACAGGCGGAACATCGTGGGGATCCTGGTTCAGGCGATTCACCTTATCGCTCACCCAGAGCATCTTTTTGTGCATGAGATTGCTCTCGGGATATTTGATGAGGAAGTTGTCGAACATCCCTCCCCTTAAGAATGGTTTATACTTTTCTTCCCGGTTCAGGACCCTGATCTCCTTGACCATATCCTGATAGCGAAGGGCAGTAGAGGCGGGAAGCGCCCATTCCATCATCTCTTCGTAAGAGGCGTTGGGGAGGTATATTCTTCCCATGGGAGGATAGGATTGAAGGTAGTCCGAGAACGTGATGGTTTTTATGAGGTCAGCCTGTTCTTCCAGGAGAGAGAGAAACGTATCCAGCCACCGTTCCTGGTAGACCCACTGGTGGGTTCCCGGCCACATGCCGAACTTCTCTCCGTCATCAGCATAGGTTACTGCCATGCCGTTGTTGTCACTTGCGAGGTACGTCAGGTATTCGATGGTCTCTTCTGGGGGTTTAAAGGGAATGGAGTAGCGCAGGCCCTTGTCAATGGGAAAGACAGCAACCGATAACCCCTCCTTCTCCGTAATATAATATCCAAAGATTTCCTCAGGGGCAAGGCCGGCATAACGGAAGTGGAGGTCGTCCACGATGGTATATGTAGCGCCGGCGTGAGACAGAATTTTGGGCAGGGAGGGATCCCATACCCGTTCTGCAAGCCAGATTCCCTCAGGAGTAGAGCCAAACCGGTTCTCGGAAAATTCCCTGAGCATCCGGATCTGATTGAGAGTATCTTCTTCCCTAAGCATGGAGAAGATCGGTTCATAAAAACCGCCTCCCAGCATCTCGACCTGGCCGCGCCGTACCATCTCCCGGATAAGGTCGAGGAAATGAGGCGCCTTCTTATCCAGCCATTCCAGGAGGGGACCCGTATAGTGGAGTGAAAAGCGGATGGAAGGATGTCTTTCCATGATCTCCAGGAAGGGGCGATAACACTTCTGAAAGCCCTCCTCAAAGACCCAATCAAAGTTTCCCACCGGCTGGTGATTATGGATGCCGATTAAAAAGTTGATTTTCTTCATCTCGCTTCACCAGCTCCCTGTGGTTTTCTCTGAGGTGAAATCCAGAGGAGGCTTAGAGTGCTTTCCCCGCCTAACCATGGTGAAGGGTAGGGCCTCACTTTTACTTCTCAGGACTTTTCGTGGATCGAGGTATAGAGAGAGGTGCAGCTGCAGTTTTAAAATTCACGCACTCCAATATAAAAAATGGGCTTTTTCAGATTACAGGTGAATGTTACATTGACCTGGACTTTTCCTTGGCCTTTTCCTTAGCTTCTTCCCCCATTTTACATTCTATACACTGGGTGGTTACCGGCCTTGCCTTCAGTCTCTCTTCCGTTATTTTACCGCCGCAGATCTCACAGATGCCGAATGTGCCGTCGTCAATTCGCTTGAGTGCCTCTTTGATCTTGAGGATCAACTTTCTTTCTCTCTCTCTGATTCGTAGCAGGAAGTTGCGGTCTGACTCCAGGGAAGCCCGGTCCGTAGGATCAGGGAAATGCTCTTCCTTGTCGGTCATGGTAACAACAGTTTTTTCTGCCTCTGATATGAGTTCATCCAGTTGCTGACGCAGAAAAAGCCTGAAATATTCCTGTTTTCCCTTATCCATATTCCATCAGGTTCGGTCAGTTACTTCCCTCGTGCGATAAACTTTTTATCAATCTTTTTGAGCTTCTCGACAATTCCACCGTACTCCAGCTCGGAGTAGGGTAACATTGCGGGACCAAAGAAACCCTGTCTTCTCAGTTCAGTTGCCTTTTCCGAGATTCTATCCCTCACGTGGTCCCAGTAGGGGTGGTCAAAGGCATCAGCTGGTTCTGTCAATTTTCCTTCCCGGACACAGAAAGCGCTGCAACTGACAACAGGGGGACCGTCAAAGAAAGAGATGCAGGAATTCCTTTTTACCGGCATCAGGGGTCCATTATGGCTCCCCCTCATGAACCCTGCCACATACTGTCCGATATTGAAGGGAGAAAGGATTTCGCCGGTGGCAGGGAAAGCCCCCTGTACCCTTACTAACATAATGGGATCGTCTTTCCCCGTGTATTTGCCGGCAATATTGTGCAGACGGGTAGTGCTCACCGCTGCTGCCTGTTCGCCTGTATTCCTCGAATGGATGGATTCGACAACGAACTGCTCGGTGTCGCGCAGCAGGGCAGCGATATCGTACAGCTCTTCCGGGGCATTCAGTTCTACGACCCGGTCCACTTCAGTATATGACACATCCATGATGGTGTATTTGAACCCCTTATCCATGCTGGGAGAGAGCATAAGGCCTGAATTGTGCATGGGATCCGAGAAACCAAGGTAGAGAGGAAGGTTGTAGGCACCCGGATCTGTTTTGTCTGCGGCAAAAAAGAGGAAAGGCTCATTTGGTCTCTCATTGATTTCTATTTCTGCCACAGCCGGTCCCAATCCCTTTACATTCCCTGAAAAGGCGTCTTTGAGTAAATCCTGGCCGGCACCGTACAGCCCCTGGGCTTTCGCTACTTCGGTTCCTGCCCGAAAGGCATCCCAGGCAAGTTTGTGAACCTTCTCGTTTAAGACCCCTTGCTGGTGTGTACAGAGGATGGCGATATCATCACCGGTGAAACTCACGATGTGATCAATGAGAAGGCCTTTCCCATTTGTTTTTACATAGTCCTCAACCGTTTTGAGGAGCTTTTCACTTGGTTTGATGTGACCGCCGATGCTTCCCACGTCTGCTTTGATTGCACAGATAGTAATCTTCATGTTTTCCTCCTTCGATTCGCGATAGAGTAAAAACCATCCAAAAAATCGTTGTAATTATCTATCAGAAGGCTTTTTCCTGTCAACATATAATTAAGAGGATTCTGTCCATAGAATTCTTCATTGCTCAACATTTTTTAATGATGCTCCCGGGGTGTGGTGAACCACGACCCTACAATATTTTGACATTCAAGGAGGGTTGACTTATCATTTTTCTATGAGGGAAAAGGTTGATCTTAAAGACCTGCTCCTAGGGGAGCTTGAGACAATCCTCGTCTCCCGTGGGAAGGAGAAATACCGGGCCGGCCAGATCCTGACCTGGATGTACCAGAAGGGGATGATTCAGTTTGAAGAGATGACCACTCTCTCCCTCTCCTTGCGAAGGGAACTCAAGGATATCTTCACCGTAAGTCAGCTTACCCCTGAAAGGGTTGAGGAGTCCCAGGACGGGACAAAGAAGTTCCTTTTCCCCCTCCTGGACGGAAACTTAATAGAGACTGTTCTGATACCGGAGAGCGGACATCAGACCATCTGTATCTCCACCCAGGTGGGCTGTCAGCTCGGGTGCCGTTTTTGCCTGTCCGGTAAGAATGGTCTCGTGAGGGATCTAAAGGTATCCGAGATTGTTAACCAGGTATGTGCGGTTAAAAAGTATGCTGGAAGGGAAGAAAACCTGAATCTGGTCCTGATGGGCATGGGCGAGCCTCTCGCCAATTATGACAATACCGTGAAGGCGTTGAAGATTATCTTAAGCCCCTGGGGTCTTCATTTTTCTCACCGCAGACTCACCCTCTCTACTGCCGGTCTCGTTCCGGAGATGGAGCGGTTGGGTCGGGAACTGCCTGTCAACCTGGCTGTTTCCCTCAATGCCAGCAATGACCAGACGAGAAGCTACCTCATGCCGGTAAATAAAAAATATCCTTTGAACGAACTCCTCAAGGCCTGCTCCCGTTATCCTCTCCCTCCCCGCAAGAGGATTACCTTTGAATACAACCTGATCAGAGGCATAAACGATTCCGCAGAGGATGCTCAAAAGTTGATAAAGCTGGTGAAGAATATCCCCTGCAAGGTCAACCTCATCCCTTTCAACCCCCATCCAGGGGTCAGCCTGGAGAGGCCGGATCATGAAACGGTGCTGAAATTCCAGGAAATTCTCCATGACCATGGCATCAGTGCGATGATCCGTAAGAGCAAGGGTGCTGATATCCATGCAGCGTGCGGACAGCTGTCGTATCAGAAGTTGAAAAGTTAAATACAGGGTCAAGGGTCGTAGGGTCAGGGGTCATGCATTATAGGGTCATAGGGTCACAGGGTCGAGGATTAAGCCCATTTTTTACTCCTTGGCCATTTCTCCTTCGCCCCTGCATTTACGCCCCTTCGCTACTTCGACCCTGTTTTTAAGACCCTTGCCCCCCTTATACAAAGGGGTTTACTCTAAAATTAATTCTTTCTGGTACTGTGACGGGTCGTAGGCATCCGGCGGGGGAGTATAGCCGGCGGGGGCGCCGGCCTGTTTTCGAGCAGCCTGCAGATCTTCTGGAGTAAGTTCCCTGGGGATACTCAACTGCTGCCCGGGGAAGATGAATTGAGGATCACGGATCTGATCCCGGTTAGCCTTGTAGAGGATAGGCCAGAGAAAAGGATCGCCGTACACCAGTTTTTTGGCAGCAATATCGGCAAGGGTTTCGCCTTTTCTTACGAGATACACCGAGGGGGATATTTTCTCCAGCCATGTAGCCCATAACTCTTGAACCTTTTTCTTTGCCAGGGCTATGATTTCCTCAGCTTCCTTTTTTGCCTGTTCAATCATCTGTGCAGCATCCCGGTTAGCTGAATCAATTATCTCGTTTGCTTTCTTCTGGACTATCTTGAGAGACTCATTTTCCTGGATTTCCTTTTCCAGAAGCACTTTTTTCTTTTCCGGCAGGCGGAGGAATTCCTGAGAGATGATGAGGAACTCCCGGGCATTCTGACAGGCGATGTAGTAATCGCCGCGCTCGTTAGCAGATTCAGCCTTTTCCAGTAGTTCACTCGCCAGGGAGAAGAGGTCGGGGAGGTACCGGTTCAGCTCTGCGTGGTTGAAACCATTCCACTTCTCTTTCGCCTCTGAGATTGCCTCTTTTGCCTTCTCTGCAAAGGCGAGCTTCCCTTTTTCCACCAGCGATGCTGCGGCTTCAGCCTCTTTTTTTGCCTCCTTAGCTAAAGACTTAGCCCGTCTAAAACTTTCTTTCTCCATCTCCTTTTGCGCCTGCGTGAACTTTTCTTTGGCTTTCCCATAATTCTCAGCCGCATAGAGATGTGCCTCCTTCTGGTAGGCATTGTTCAGTGCATTCTCCGCCTCCTTGATCTGCTTTAAGGGTGGACCCGCACAGCCGATGAGGAGAAAGATACCAAAGGAAAGAAAAAGGATAATAAAGCGCCGGAAGTTCTTTATACCCGATTGGTTCATAGAGTATAACCTTTTAATCTCAAAACGGGAGATTGTCAACCTCCATAAATGAGATTTTTGAAGAGTCGATAGCCGGGATTCTATGTAGGGGCGATTCATGAATCGTCCTTAGAGAATTGTCGAAAAAGCGTTATTGAGCAACGAAGAACTCTGTTTCCAGAGACCTCCAAATTTCTTTAGGGGTATATTTCTTAATTGTCTTATATAAATGTATACCCTTCGCTCACTATAGTAAGTTTTTCCAGATCGCACACACCCAGCCCCTGTCTCGCAGCAAGCTGAATGTAGTTTATGTTCCACGGGTCTTTACCGAGAATCCTTGTCCCGACAGCGTCTACCGCGACCGGGTTCATCCCGGCAATAATGAGGTCCAGTGTGGTCGGAGGGCATCCAACCCAGAGACCGTATTTAAACCCGCCCCTGACTACGGCTGTTGTTGCGTCAATGATATTGAGATGGGGACCAATTACTTTGTTGATGTCAACGATATTCTTCTCCAGTCCATTGTGCAGGTATGCCTTTTCCCTTTCATATAATGCACCGTACATATTCTTCATATTCATGGTGACAGCGCACCAGGGATGAGTCTTCAACACAGGAACGCTGACGATGAAGCTCTGTTGAAGAACCGTGGAAATTCTTA